>SHMU01000006.1 GCA_008080765.1 Promethearchaeota archaeon
TTGCGCTGTCCTATAATTATCTCCCCGAGCGTGCTACAAAAAATTAAATAAAGAACTAAGATTTATGAAACATAGTCGAAAGAGTAATTTTCAATATAAAGAAGAATAAAAATTTTAAGAGAACATGTCAGAATTTATAAATAGGGATTTTACATATTATCAGCTTCCAGATTTTGAAAAATTTAAAGAATTAATTAATATTTGTGCTTCTCATGATGAGTTATATAGATTAATTCCCTATCTTTTAAGAAATATGTTTGAAAATCTATTATTTTACATATTCAGAAAAGGTTTAAGTAATCGACATACTGAATGGTATTTTGATACAAAGAAAATAAGAAGAAGAGACTTTTATGTATTAATTGAACTCTTAAATATTTTAAGAAATGAACCTCAAATTCTAAAATTTCACAATAACTCAATAACCGAAAAAACTATTGAATATTTGCATACAATAAGAGAAGATGGAAATAGTGAAGTACATAATATTATCACTCAATTAACTAAAGATTATTTACAAAAAAGAGAGGAAATGGTAAATAGGTTATTAGAAGGATTATTATCATTTTATAATGCAATGCCAAAAGATCCTACAATAATTACGGATACAGATATTCATACTAAGGTTAGTAATCTATTTTCTATACCCTATTCTATTCAAGAAACAAGAGAAATTATAAAGGAAATTGAATCAATGAAAAAAGAAGAAATGAGTGATTTGATAATAGATTTAATTTCTGATTTTGAGAAATTAGAAGATGTAATCAAAAAAGCTATGGCAGAATTAATTCTAGTAGAAAAACCTATACAATTTGCTCCAAGAGAAAAAGAATATCTTTTTGAATTTATAAAAATTGCAATTATATTAAATCAAGAAGATAAGAAAATGATATTAACTGAAATTATTTATAGGAGGATTTTATCCAATCCTAATTATGTTTATTTTTGGGATTTCATTGATTTAATTCCTGAGTTATTGGAATTTGAAGACATTTATAGATTTTTTAGTCAAAAGTATTTAGAAGAATTAATATCATGGTTTTGTGAGAGTACAAGTTATAGTGCTGCAGGAATATATTCAAAAATTTTATATGGTCTTAAAAAGGAAATAACTAAACCTGAAATAGAAAAAATCGTTGAATTTACTTTAAGGAATAGACAAATTTATGAGTCTGGAACGGCCAATAAATATTTAAAAGATCTATTCCTTTTCCGTCAAGAGATCTTCCCTTTTAAGTATAATGAAAGATTAAAAAAATATAATATGAATATTGAGGATTGGCAAATGTTATAGTTTCTAAGAGATAAAGTTTTTGTTAAGATTATTCAAAATAGTTTTTAATATTATTTTAAATAAATTCGAAGTTTTTGATCTTTGATCCTTCGTGGTTCTTCATATGAAAAATGACAATAAAGAGTTATAACTTCTGTTTTCACATTTTCTGGAAGTTTCATTAAGATTGGCTGTAAATGCCCCTCCATTTGATGATGTAAACTTTTTATTCTATAGCCAAATTCCCATTTTATAGTATTTTTCTTTGTAGATTTTTTTTTTGGTTTTATATGAATTTCATCTGATTCTCTTATACTTGGAATATTATAATTTAGAAGGTTCGCCATAAAAAAAAGAGGGCGATTTCTAGAGGGTTTTTCAGGTAGAGAAATATCTTCTGCAAATTTAAAATCAAAACCTTGTTCAACTTCCAATGTGAAAAATACAAAAATATCTTGATAGGAATGATCTGAGTGATTTGATAATACGAAATAAATTTTTTTATATTTATTATATTCTTCTAACTTCTCATTATAATTCCGAATTTCTGTATTATATTCTTCAGCAGATTTTGTTGTTAAGTTAATTACATGTTCAAAATTAAACAGACTACTCTCATTTGTAGGAACATAATCCATTAATTCTATTTCTTCATCTTTGATATTAATTTCTATATCAGAATATAACTTTGAATCTTTTTTATCTTTAAATAGCATTAATAAGTCGGGTAATTTCATAGGTTTAGTAGTTTCTTTTCTAAAAAACTCCGAAAAATCATCATCTGCAGGATCGATTACCTTAATATTATATTTCCTCAGTTTTAACTGAAATGTATAATCATTTGAAATTATTATAATTTCATACAAAGGATTTTCTTTCCTAAAAATCAATATTTCTACCAAAGTATTATCATCATTGATATTTCTATCAAAGTTTTTTGCTTGCCTATCCGTTAAAATACTCCAGTCCGGAGATCTGTCAGGTAATTGCAAATAAACATTGTCTTGGAACTCTAATCCTTTCTTCTCGATTCTCTTGAATTTATTAATCGTATTTCTTGCTTTTTTTATACTATATTTTTTTTCATCTAATTCTTTCAATACTTGATGAGGAATTATAATTGAAATCTTCGCTTCAAACTCATTTATAAGTTTAGACCAATTGATAGAACTAAAGCTTTTAAAATGAAGGAAGACATTAGTATCTAGGAAAATTGCTATTTTTTTTTCTAAATTTCTTTTCATTTTTCTATAATTGATCTTATTTTATTTTAGGATTTAAGATTATATTTGAAATTTTAATTTTATTCAAAAAAATGATCTTAAAAAGATGAGAATAATTTTCCCAGCGAATCATACATTTTTACCATTTTATTTATAGACTCAAAAGGTTCTTGTATCATATTAAATATTTTAAGCCATCTCATATTGAAGAGTATATTATAAGCATCCATTTGTTCTGCAATTTTAAAAATTGGAGAATTAATATTTAATGATTCAACCCAATTTGTTTCAAACGGTCTATAGAAATCTTCTATTTGGTTCATTATTTCAAAAATACTATACGGTTTTTTGATTCTTCTAAATGAGAGATTTACTATGCTCTGTTCAAGTTCTAATGTTTCAGCGATATAAGTAAAAAAATTAGAATAATAGAATGATCGAATTGTATCATAGGTATAGTTCTTTAGCTCTGAAATGTTCTCAATAACCCTAAATTGTCTATCTAATACTTTATTTTTTATCTGAATTAGCAATTCTCTCATTGGAGAATTAGGTATTTTCATAAGATATGCATTCCATCGCTTCTCAAATATGATAGATTTAAATCTGTTATCTTGGAAAGCTCTATAACCTGCGAGAAAATAAAAAATATATTTAAACAAGAAATGTTGAATAAAATAAATTATTTTCATTTGCTTTTCAAAACTAGGTATATTTTCTTCTAATATCTCTCTAATCTTTGTCTTATATTTATCATCTTCTCCTAAATAATCAAGACTATTCTTTGCTAATATATATAAGTTAATTTTTCTATATCCTTTTAAATATAATTGAATGAGTTTATTAATTGCGTTGTATTCAGCAAAAAAATCATTCAAATGAGTTTCTAATAAATTTTTAATATATTTATTTGTATCAATATATACCCCTTCTTCTCCAAGAGATTGTATATGATCTGGTTTAGTCTCAAATGGATCTCGAAAATGATTAATTTCATGTAATAATCCTTGAATGAATAAAGTTAAATCATTTAACCAGCACACATAGCATATACGTAGATCTCGGAATGTTTTTCCAGCAACAATTCTATTGAATCGTTCTTTATCTTCATATCTTAGTTTTTCCTTCAATCTAGTATCTTTATAAAGCTCTTCTCCTAATATACCAAAATGGCAAAGATTAATTTCAAAATCAAAAGTGAATTGGAATTCGTTTATGAGAGTGTCAATTAATCCCCCTTTTTGTATCAAGAATTCCTTTTTTTTTCCTTGTTCTCTAATATAAATCTTATACATTTTTTCCTCGAAAACAAAATAAATTTTATAGCTTTAATTTCGACCCTCTTCCATTTTAAAATAAAGCTAATTATTTAATAAATGGAAAGATTAATATATAAGTCTTATGCATTTCCTTACTCAAATAGAAATCTTGATTATTATCTAATACACAATAATATATTATATTAAGGAATAATATTCGTTATTATCTAGTATTAAAAAAATTGTTGGATATAAAAATTAAATACATCAATTTCAAAAGTTAATTCGATCAAATGAAAAAATAGTAAACGGAAGAAAAAGATACGAAAGTTACTTGAATAATGAATTTTCTTTTAATTTTTTAAGAAGAAGTGGACTTAAGCAGATATATTCCTAAAATAATGAAGAAAAAAAGAAAAGAGAGAATATCAAAATTAACTTCTGCGTTTCACTATAAGGATAATAACTCCGACTATTATTGCAGCTCCCGCAATCCCCCCGCCAATTAATGAATAGGTTAGGACATCATTATTCTCTTCCCCTGCGGATTGACTCGCTAACAACAACTCCACGGGTAAGTCTGAAGAAGCTACTGGTGATCTGATAGAATCATCATAATAGGTTGTTAAGGGTACTAGCCACCACACACTAAATATTCTCATAGTCTCGCTTGAATTGAGAGCTAAAACGATTGTTGGAACGAGTAAAGTAATATTATCGTTGCCTACAACTACGATGTCTTCTAAATAATCATAACCAGAAAAGCCATCTTGCCATGTATTTGTTGTTTTATTCCAGTAATTTTCTCCTGAAGAATTGGTTTTTACCGGTTTTATACAGATTTTCGAATTATTTCGCACGAATTCAAAACGATAGCTAGGATAATCAATTGTATCTCGATAAAAAAAGCTTAAAGATAAATTTTGATTCATATCATCAATAATTCCTATTTCTGTTACAGAACGCCAAAACTCAAATGTCACATTTTGTCCTTGAACGGTCAGGCTTTTCAAATCGTAATATTCATTGGGAAAATCAGCATCATCGGGATCGGAAATATGAATACTTGCGGATCGGATATCTTTTTCTGGAGGGTTTATCCAATGAGTAGCTTGTAATTGGATATTAGAAAGCAAAAGCAAGCCAATAGAGAAGAAACTAAATAGAAGTATAAATTTGCAAGACTTTCTCATTTAAATCACATTTTTTTAGATTTTTAACTTATCTATTTAATTTTAATTTTTTTGGATTAGTCGAAAATTATGATACAATTTAATAGGATTACATTTAAAACTATCGTTTTTAGTATTCCGACATTTTTGATTAGGAAATGATTAGATCATAAATCTGGACAAATTTATTTCAAACTACCATTGCGAAATAACTAATGTTGACTTGTGTGCGACTTGAAAATAAGACTATTTTGAAACCCTTTTTTACACACCTAAAAACATAAAATTATGTTTTAGACTTTTTAGCTGTTAAGCAATAAATAAATACTGTTAATGGAATTGCTCTTATCATGAACCATAATTAACTTAAGGATAAATAATAGAATATTCATTTTGTGATAACCCTTAAATAGAAAAAAAGAGAAGTAAAATTATAGATTTAAAAATTATCCAAGAACAAACAATAGATTTTAGAGATTTTCATCTTAAAAGAAGGAAATAGAAAAAAATATCAATGTTTGCAAATCATTTCCATCACTGTATTAAAGAGTCTCTATTATAAGTCAGTTCAATTTACATTTTTGATAAAAATAGGACATTTTGACATATCTTTGATTGATATTGAATATTTTTTTTTTAAATAAAAAGATCATTAAAATCTCTTATAAAAAAATCTCAAAGGAAAATGGAACCTATTAAAAAATTAGTTAATACTCAATGCTCTATTTCAAAATTTACTTTAATAGGTGATATTGGTTATTTTAAAAATCCAAAAAAAGAGGTAACTCAGTAATCATGAATCGACTAATTAAAATCCCTATAATGATCATATTTTTATGCTTAATGCCTTTAATTGTTGGCATCCCAAATATTGAACGAATAGAACATCCAGAAATTGAATTTAGTTATGTTGATCCTGATTTACGGATGGGATTAGCAGGGTATGAATTTGATCCTGATGATATAGATATGCTCGAATTTGGTTCCTTTGAGGATACCATCGGAAGTAAAAAACTCACGATTAATGATATGTTCATATCAAAAGTTACTATTCCCTATTTGAAACGATTCCAATTAGGTCATATGCTTTACTTCATTTATCCCGGAGATAATGTATTTTGTAATCTCCCATGGCACGAAATTGAAAATGAATATCGATTAGTAAGCAATTATATATTTGGACCTGTAGAAAATGAAACACTATATACCCAATTTAAGTTTAATGAATTAGATCTTATTCCTGGTAATTACACTTTAAAATCTTACTATAGTGTATTCAGATGTTTTCAATGGCAATTAAGTTATCCAAAAACTTTTAATCTTGAACTTCATAAAGATTCTTTTCATGTTATTCCGCACTTAAAATATGAAAACTCTAGCATCACTCCTGGAATTGTGTATACTATTGATAATCTGGATGGATCTTTCACGGTTATATATCGGGGAAGGATTATCAATTCTGCGGGTGAAGGAGTATCTGGAAAAAGACTCAACTTATTCTTAGAACATTATAATGAATTCAATTCGATTGCTAATATTTCAACAGGACCTGAGGGATACTTCAATTATAATAAAACGGTATATGGTGCATTTGATGTCAATTCACTTGCCCGAATTACCTTTAACGGCGATTATTTATATAAACCATGGGATCATGTGGAATATGCTGGATTGGAATATTCAATAAACGGAGAAAGATTCTTTCCTGATATTGATCCAGAAGATGGAATACCCGACTGGCCGTTTGATTGGGATGATCTTCCTCATGAGGATCATACGGAATATGAATGGTCTAAAGAAGAGCTTTCATTTCTTGCGGAATTTAATGAGACCGAAGGACAATATACTTATGATTCTATTAATAATCTTCAAGGGGTCTTACAAGATAATACATCATTTACAAATTATGGACGACATGATAATGGAATGCAATTTGGAGCTATGGGGGGTTCAATATATTTTGACGATATTTTAGATGAGATTTTAAATAATACAGACCAATTTACTGCAACTGCTTGGATTAAACCTTCTCAATTCAATCTTAATAAAAGTGAAAATGAGATTCAAAATACCTTTTTATCAAAAGAAGGAATTTTTGAAGTCGGATTTAATAAAAGCGGACTTCAAGTATTCTTAAATACTAATGATGGCGGTGACCTAGCGATGTACGGGAATAACAATACCATTATCTTAAATGAGTTTCATTTCATCGCACTAAGATATGATAAAAACGATGTTGATGTGTATATTGATAATACATGGTATTACCATACCTCAGCACCAATAGAGGAGCCATGGCTAAACGCTACAAATACTTCATCTAATGGAGGGGATCTAGTAATTGGTTCAGATGCTCATAATAAATCTTATTTCTCAGGGATTATTGATGAAGTCTCTATTTTTAATACTTCCCTATCAGATTTCGGAATTGAGTATTATAAAGGATTTGATGCCCTAAAAATAGAACCGCAAATTCTAAAACCCGATGGAGAGGGGGACTGGACACCAATTGAAAATGAAGAATGCTTGAAAGAAGAAATATTGTTTAAGACATCCATTTTAACGGGAAATACTTATATAGATGATGTTAGCTTTTATTTATCCGAAAGTTATCCAGATCTTACATCTCCCGAATTAGAAAATTGGACACTTATTAAGAAATTTGATAAAAATCAAAGAGAATATCATTATTTGAAAGATTCTTTTGAACTTCCCGATGGAAATTATTTTCTAATTGTAAAAGCGACTGATATAGAAGGATATACCATATATAATGTCGCTAAGAAAAACAGTCAACCTATTTCATTTAAAATTGAAAATATAAATAATTCAATTAATTTTAGTTATGTTGATATTAATGGGAGAATAAATCACAATTCACAAATCAAATTATATGCGGAAAATCTTATTACTCCTTATATCAATTCCATAGATCTCTCTCTTACCTATCAGAATAATACTGATCACTTAACTAAAACTCCAATTCCCTATAGTATTATAAAAGAGAATTATAATCTAATAGAACTAAATTCTATTAGAGAATGGGTAGATAATAACTCGTTGCTTCCTGCTCATTATGAAATTTCTCTTGGGGTAAATGTGAGTTTCTATTATCCTGAGTTTGATTCCTATTACAATTCTATATATTATCAATTAGAACCAATTACTCTCGATATTAAACCTTCAGATGTATCAATACTCACGGGGGGTGATTATTCCTTGTCCTTTGGAACAATTTATGATGATAAAGATAATTCAATAATCACCTTTGGAGCACAATGTGATGAATCTGATTTCCATTCTATTGAAGTAAAATATAGATATAATACCACATCTAGTCAAGAGTGGATATCATATAAAACATTTAACCTCCAACAACCTTCTTCTCTTTTAAATGCAACTATAGATTTGTTTAGCATGAGAGATGACAGTATTAACCTTCAATTTGTCGTGTATGATAATTTGGGAAATGCTAAAGTTCTTCAAAATATTGATTATTTTCTTATAAAAGATATGAATAATCACGATTTCGATGTTGTGGGCATTAATGATGATATAATTTATGAGACCACTACTTTAGGATTCATTGATCCTAATGTATGCATCCTCCCTTATGATAATGATATAGATAAATGTGTAATCTCTACTTCTTATGAAACTTTCGAGCTTACAACGAAATATACTGAAGACGAATTTGTATATTTTTCAGATATAGATCCTTTAGAAGATTTTAAATTGGATTCATCTCTTTATAATATTCTTGGCTCCACTTTCACTTCGATTCCAATTACAATTGATCTAATACAAAATGATCAAGTGATATATCAGCACATAATCGTTATTACTGCAACAGATAAAACATTCAATGATACTGTGCAAATAACAGATCTCTCAGTAAATACATCTCTTATAGAAAATAATATATATTTAAGCGTAAATGGTAGTTTGGATATTTATGCAAATCCTCATAGTATTCCTTATATTGTGCAAGGTAATGCACCAATTATATACATATATAATCAGTTTGGAACTTTAATTGATACTATTATATTATCTCCCGTTTGCGATGGAAATGCATCTCTTACTTATTCTCAGCAAATTGAAATTCATAATAATAAATTTATTGTACCTAAACCAGCATTAAATGAAGGAGATTATATCATTACAATAGATGAAGTTATTATTGATAATATTGAATACAATTGCTCTTATTATATTGATGATGATGAAATATTAATAAAGATTTTAGCATTAGAGAATGTAGATGGTTTTTATAATGATACAAATCCAATAAAAGTAGATTTCTCATATACTTCATATAATAGATCAAGTGAGCAATATTTTGGGAGTTATAACTTCCAAAAGCTTCCTCAAGGAATTTATAACCTTACTGCTGTCTTTTATGATATATCACAAGAAGAATCAATATATCATTATAATAATTTAATAATTGACTTTCAAGCAGTTGAAATTTATCCTCTCTTTGAAGGAGTTCCTCGCATACATCCAGAAACAGGAATGATCTCCTTTTATTTAAATGATGTCTCAGGAATTCAATCTGTTTCATTAAATGATACGATTAATGGCTCTTGGGTAATTGATGAAAATTTCTATACATTCGCTTTTAATGATAGTAATCTTAATGATGGATTTCTAGATTTACAGATTATTGCAACAGACACACTTAATCAAACCTCAACTCTAAACTTCACAATCTTTCTCGATAAAACACCCCCTCAATTTGACATTATGGGGGATTATCCTACTCATTGGAATGGATTGTATTCTATGCAATTTGAAATTATTGAAGATTCGCCTTATGAACTTCTATTTTCTGTAAGTCATTACAACACCTATTATGATGATCTTCGTTTTACTACTCTTAGAGAAGGTGATTTGTATGAAATTTTATTTGATTCCTTACAAGTAAATGATGGAAGATATAATATAACAATATTTGCAATTGATGCTGCGGGTAATATTGCAAACTTCACTTATGAGGGGATTTATTTTGAGAATTCCCCTCCATTAATCCTATCAATAACTGAGAGTGTGTATGTAGATAATACATTAATTTATTCTGAAGAGTTTGATGAGATGGTTTATTTTAACGATCAAAAAGTAATTGACATCTTAGCAATTGATCTTGTGAGCGATGATTTTGATTGGATAGATGTTAATCCATTATATCAAGAGCAATATGGTGTGAAAGCGATTAATATGTATTATACGGAGCCTTTAGCATGGTATCCTTTGTCAATTGCAGGAGAATTTGATTATAATATCCTTTCATATAAATTAGAGGGAGATCTTCAAGAGATAAAGTCATTAAAGTCATTACGAATAAAGGATACTATTCTTGATGAGTTTGAACTTATTCGCAATGGAGCAGACCTTTATATTCAATTTAGTGAGCAGTATGCTTATTTATTATCTCCAGAAAATTCAGACGATTTAGAAGGATATTATTATAAGACTGTTGAGACTCCCATATCATTACAATTTAATACAGAAAAGCACTGCTGGGAACTCCTTTCAGATAATTTAAATTATTTTAATATTTCAAACCTATTCTCTCTAAATCAAGGTGAGCAATTTCTTTTTTGGTTTAACATATCCGATTTTATGAGTGAAATTAACAATAGTTTTTCTGATAATTTATTCATTACAAGAATCTATACGGGTATATATGATAATGAAATCGACATAACTGATGATGGAGAATTATTTGAGTGGTCACTTGGAACTACCAGCAATGAGGAGGGAATTATTATCTTCGGTTCTGAAGACTATTCTGATTCAACATTAAACCTAAATTCTAGTATCATAATACCAAATAATTACAGTCTCTTCAAGGATATGAACGATGTAGCTCGAATTCATCTTTATTTCTCAAATGATTCTCAAACTTATGAGCCATTAGGTCGGGCATATTACAGCGGACGAGATGCAATCTGGAATTATTATTGGGATTATTCAACAATCCAAAATTATAATGAAACTCTTTTTTATATAAAAGTACTAATATTTGATCCTGCGGGAAATTATATCGAGCAAATCCAACCAGTTCATATTTTTGATTATACTGCTATTCAAATGATTGCAAATGATGTATATAGTGCAATCATTAACTATAATGCTAGTGCATTAGAGAATGTAAAAGATTTTCAAGGTATAATAGAAAATCTTGGAAATAGTAATTTAATTTGGGACTCGGTGGTGCAATATTACCATCCTTTAGAATGCGAATGGTTTCCTCTTTCAACCTCTCCTATTCAATTAATTTCTAATGGCACATACCACTCATACGAGATTACATGGGATATCAATATAGATGCTGATTTTTTAAATTCCATTTATAACTTAACCTATCAATATCTCCCTGTGAAAGTATCTCCATTAACAGAGAATACGGTGTGGGGAAGCTGGGGTCTTTTTGAATCTCATTGGCAACCAATCATCGTATTAAAAGAGGGGGATTCCGTTAATATTGAAGTTTATAAGTTTAATGAATCTAATGGGTGGGTTTTAGATGAAAAATATAGTTCCCAAGGTTATATTGAATATTTAAATGATTCAATTTATAAATTATTCGATATAAATGGGGATAACCTCCCTGAAATTATCCGATTGACCTTATTAAGTATAGACATAATCTATTTTGATGGGGTTAAATGGGATATCATTGAAAATGCAACTAAACTATCTCAATTTTCCTATTTCACATTTGATGTGTTTAAGGATGTAGATTTTTCTTATTTAATAACTGCTCAAATAGATAATTTAGGAGAATATTCTATTTGGAAATATATCTTTACTTCTGATTTTGAACTTCAGGTCGTCAGATATATGAATGCTCCTGAGGATTTAACGCCTACTGCCCTTCATATTAATTATATTATGAGTGCTTCAGAACCTTCTATTCTTTTAGGTGGAAGGATGGGAGACTCATATACTTCACAATTATTCCTTTACGATTTTAATTTAAATTTCATAGAGATTATTTCAAATTATATTTTAGGTAAAATCTCACTGATTAAGTCAGAAACAATAAATGGAATAGACACTATCTTAGTAGGAATAGAGAGATTAGCGATAGGACAAATGGATATTATCTTAACATTCCATTATGATTACCTTTTACAAGAATGGATTAAATACCAGATTAGTGATTTTGGGGACAGACAATTTAGACTCATAGATCTACTTGCAATTACCGAAGGGAATACTCAAAAGCTTATAATTGCTTCTAATAACGGTATTTTTACGACACAAATAAATTTTAATACAGACATTCAAACGATTACTAGCCCCAAATTATTTGTTGTAGATACTTTCTCTAAATCGGAGCTTTCCTTAGATGGAACAAGATATATCCAAGTAGAGTTATTTAATACTCCTATTGAGTCTATTAAAAACATTTTCTATAAAAAAGATGGAGCATGGACTCCTTTAGATTCGAGAAATTATGAACACTCGAAATTTGAAGTAAAGCTATATTTAGACCAAGAAATTTACGATAATTTCGAAGAAATTAAAATCTATTACACCTTTATCTCATTTTCCCAAGAAGAGAAATCAATTATTGATCCTTCCTTTAATACTTTAGAGGGAATAGTAAATACACCTAGCATTCGAGCTTCAAGTATAATATATGATGAGTCTGAGTTACCATTGCTATGGCTTAATCCCACTACTCCACTGGAAGGCACATCATCTACACAAGATTGGAAGCTTTTTTCTGATCTCTCCGATTGGAACTCACGGGGTATTAATTATCATTATAGTCCTTTGCTGAGTGGACCGGGCTCGTTTGCCGAATACCCATCAGTAGAAACAGAATGGACTGAAATAAGTAATAGCAACCCCTATGAATTATTTAAAACGAATGAACTTGAAAACTCTTTAATTAATTATGGGGATAATTATGATTCGGGGGAACTTTCTCAAGACCTACGAGGGTATGGTGACTTTGAAGAAAATAATTATATAGATGGAGTCTATTTATCAAATCCGTTACTTTCAGAAAGTTATGATTTTACAGAGCTTTACCAAGCTGGAATCCATAATGAAGAAGATAATTTAGATAATGTGTATAATTATTATGAAGGCTCACAAAAAATTATCGTACAAAATGAATTAATCGACTACAACCTATTAGCCGATTTATCAGACACCAATATAATTTCTGCGGGAGAATTTCCGTCTTTTGATGTTTTATTTTCAGGTAAAGAATTTGCTAATAATTGGGATTTCGACGGGAGCGATGAGATAGATAATGATAAAATAAAAAGTGTAGATTATCAATATTGGAGTACATCTTCTCCCGTTCCTCAAGCTACTGCAAATATTATAAGAGGTTATTCACAATCCACGGATACTTATTATATGGAATCTGAATATGATGCAGATATTTTTGATTATTTAATAGATGTCTATCATGGAATAATTCTTACTTTTGATACCAATGTAGATAGATTTGGAGAAGAGAAAATTAAAGATATTAATCTAAATATCAATTGGAGAGCATATATGAAGGAAGGCACAGCACCATCAAGTGGTGACATTAATTATATACAAATTCTTAATCTTCAGTCAGAAGTATGGGAGACAATTGATTCAAATAATTATGATAGTACAAGTTATAGAGAAGATACTTTAAATCTTAAAGATTTAATCTGTAATGGGAATATTGACAATATAGATGAATACATAGAAGATTCTACAGGAAAGGTAAAAATACGAATATTAAATAAAGGAAGAACTGTAGACATTAATCCTGGATTAGCCACAGATTATTATTGGAATGCAAGAATCGATATTTTAAATCCAAACACATATATTTCCATAGAGCACAGCTATGATGATGTTCTTTATGAAGATAATACATTACTTCAAGATGCTTATGTAGTATCATGGTTTTACACAGCTACCAATTTTGGAAATGAACCTTATCTTGTTGTAGGAGATCAGCGTTTTGGATGGCCACCTGTTATACGATATTATTTATATACCTATTTACATGCAAATATATCTAGTTCTTACTTAACAGAAAGCTATGCTGAAAACCCTGATTTATATTTATATTGCACCAGTTACGGGAGAGATGTTTGGCTTGCTCCAATGGACATGCTAAGGTTGTATAATACCACCGAATTTTATGAAAGTACAATCACATGGAATAATAAACCCCCTTCCACAGGCATATTAGGAGATTATTATAATTATGAGGATCATACATGGATATCAATGGACCTACCACTTGATCAAGAATACTTTTTACTTGAGCCTTCTTATACAGAATTAAAACAAGCTGAGTTTCACAGCACAGAACATAGTTGGAATAAACCCTATACTCGAAATTATATTAATAAATTTTTCCAGAACGATAATTATGTATATATGCAAACAGATGATTATCAAGAGCTTAGTCTTATATCTCCCACATTTGAGGATACTTATCTTGAAATGGGGGATTTCTTCATCCTAGATTTACAAACTAATCAAAATGATTTAAAACTAGAATTATTATATAATGGAGAAGTTCAAAAAGAGATTAGTGTATATGAGCAAAATGATTGGTATGAGCGCCAAACTAGGGGAGCCTATATTGATGAAGATGTAAAATTCAATCAAATAAAATTGATTGCTTCTTTGCAACCAACTGACTATGTAAAAATATTTAATATTGAAGCGGGGAGAGTGTATAAGTCTCCTAATATTCAAACTAAAGAGCTTGAGAGTGTATTAAATGATGAGGGGGATGAATATCTCTCCCTTTTCATGGCTACAGCAGGACAGAATTATGGCGTAGAGCTAACTCAAAACTTACCTATGACAGATAGAGAAGGGTTTGATTCGCTTCTCGTATCTTTTGATGCATCTATTTTTTCGCAATACTCACAATCCGATTTAGACTTGCCATTATCGGTTCAAATGTATAATTATAAAAGTGGAGAATGGGAGAGCATCCCAATATTCCCTGTTGTAACTAATTTAGCTGACACCCTTGCAGGTTATAATCAAGAACTTCTGGATTATTCCTTTTGGAGATGGAAAAAAGAAATAACCGAATTTGGTTCTCTTTCTGGATTTAGACCAAGATGGACTTCAATTATCGAAAATGGCTATTTCGATCGTACGGGTATCATGGGGAGTGAGACAACCAATCAAGGGCAAATTTCTGTACTCAGCGATACGCAAGCTCCTTATCCACAACAAATTAGATGGACAAAAGATACAACAGAAGATGCAGATTGGCATGGAACTTGGGGTAATCGTGATATAATGGATCTTTCAGTTGGAGATACTTTTGTTTATTCTGGATATTACAAAACATCAAATACGGGAACGTGTGATACATTGCGGCTTGATATGAGAATGACAAATTGGGATCGTATTTCAAATTATGAAGATATTAACCTTATTGAGGATGGACAATGGCATTATTTTGAGACGATTATAAGACCAAATATTAAATATTCAGGGGAAATAGTATGGCTATTTGAGTGGGGAGATGGGAGCGGAGGACATCTTGAATTGTGCGGGTTAACAGTTTCAAAAGAGAACTTAAATACAATAAGTTTTGGCTCAACATTTCCCGCGTCTATTTCAGACTCAAAGTTATGGTTTGATAATACGGAATTTGATCCAACATTAGGAGCTTGCTTTCTTGATAATAGGCAACAGCAACCCCATAAACTCAATTCTTATTGGGCATATAAACATTATTCTGATTATGAAGGTTTTAGAACAAAAACTTTATACTATGATTCGGATTATAACTCCCATAAATTTCAATTTTCACCTATAGAGATTGATCCTCATAATTTTTATACTTCAACCGAAGACTTTCCCGATGCTCAATCAATTGACATGCAATTTTCTAAAGCAAATTTCTTTGATGATTTTATTAAAAATGGTCGGGAGATTAAGATCCGCTTAATTACTAATAAATTAGGTTCAGGAGAATATATGTGTATTGGAGATTTTAAAACCCATACACTCACAAATAGCAGTTATTTGAATTACGATAATTTTGATTATGCTTATGATCTTGTTGAAACTACACGATTTCCCGATAAGATCGATTTAAAAGAAGATGGAGTATATTTATATGGACAGAGCAGTTTTAATTTTGATACTCAGCAGAATCTAATCGAAAAATTTCAAACTGATTTGAATTTCTACTTTGATTCTTATGATACGATTATGAAGCCTATTCTTCTTTATGAACCTATTCAATTATATGCGGGAGACGAGATTATTGTAACATGCAAGCCATTTACCTCTAATGATATTATTTTAAGTTTAGGTTCACCAAATTATCAGCAAGCATATCAACTGTTATTATTAGAAAATCAAAATAAAAATTTCGAAACTCGAAAGATTAGACTTAATGTTCCTCAAGATATTTTGCTAGATTCAATAACATTTATGGGTCAGTTAGGAAGGAATGAATTTCTTAATATTTGTTCCGTCTCTATTATGGGTTTTGATAGAGATCCGAGAATAGATGCTTTCATAGAGAAAATAGATATGCGGAAAGTGGAGGTCATAGATGGTATCGAGGTTTCTGATAGTTCTTATGAAAATGCTGAAGAAACAGATTTACAATATTGGTCTATCAATTCTGAGTATAAATCTGAACATGAGCTTACAATAGAAACTTGGTTCTCTACCCTTTCTCCAGAACAATTATTAGATGCTAAAAAACTGCAAATTCGTTTAAATGCCTATTCTAACCAACTCCCATTAATTATGTTTTCTTATTCTTTTTGGAATTTTGGAACAGGTCGTTATGAAGTAATTACTCCAATTTTTGAAGAAGAAACGGGAGATGTACTATTTGAATTTGAAAGGGATATATTCAATGAAAAGCTGTTTAATACTGAAAATAATACTTACATGCTCCAATTCAAAATCCAATGTAAGTGGAATCAACCGTTTAGCCTTAATATTGATTCTTTATATGCTAATATAGTTGGTTTATGGAACAATGCTTATGATCTATATCAAGCAAAATTTGTATTTTCAAAAGTTCAGAGTGTTCAAAATGGACAAATAACATTAATGTTAGATGATGATGTGTTTATAACATTAGATGATGAAGACCTACGACCTCCAGAGTGGGGTGAAAATGAAGTGGTATTCTATTATAATTCTAGCTCAGAATTATGGAATATCTATGTTAACTATGATAAAACTATTCGCAGTACGACACCCCCAAATAAAACAATATATGATCCATTTCCAAAAATTCCAATACCTCGAATTATTACAGATTATTCTCAAGATAATGATGGAATTATTTTTCATACAATTGATTCTCTTTTCTATAGAAGGATACAAAATGAGTATGATTTCGAGAGTTATAAACATCTTATTGCTTGCTCTAGAAAGGAACATATAGATTTTAGGGATTTCGGAGACTCGAATATTATCACTCAGTCCAAGCATACTTTTACACAAGTAAGCTCAGATATTCGCGTTTTATACTCTTTCCAAGATGAGATGATTCCAGAAAATATTTTTTCATATAATTTAATTCCTGAATATATGGATAATGATACTCTAGATAACTTCTTTTTAAATAAACATGAATATTATGAAAATGTAATTCCTTTAACTAAATTTAATTTATTGGAGGCAGAATATCATAGTCCAATTAATATCTTAGGTAAATCCTTTTTTGAAGCGGATTCACATTTAGATGCTTTAAAGCCTTCAAATGATACTTTATATTCTATGAATCCTTGTCTTTGGGGTTATTCGGTAAGCGAAGATTTAGATAATTTAGATATTGGTGCTACAAGTGGTTTAGATATTATCTCTGCAGAGAGAGAATGGTCATTTAATCTCCCTTCTGAGTATGAAGAATATTATGATGATGAACAAGAACATAATGGTAGATGGCATCATGCTAATATTTATGCTGATATCTCGACTGGTGGGGGCCCCTTAACCCCACTGACAGGTTATGCTCTTTTATCAGCAAGTTTAGATGTATGGGATTATGCAGTTGGGAGTTTTAAAACGGTCTCCACATGGGGAGTTATCCCTATGGTTACTCCTGATGGAATTCCTTATCCTATTATAGACTCGAAAGATGATGTAATGTATATCGATACATCATCATTAACAGATCCTATTGCAGATAATGGGCAAATGAATTTTAGATTTACTTATATTGGAATGAAACAAGGTGATTGGATTACGATTTGGGCGGATTTCGGAGATTTTAAAATTGATCTTTATTTTGAAAGTCATTTAAATGCTACGCTTGAATTTGAAGAAGATGTTTTAGATGGTGAAACAGATTATGCACTTTTCTTTTTAGGAAAGACAGATAGTTTTTCTCTCTCTAAACCAGAAGTACGCATAAAAAGAGAGGGGGAAGAGGCTTGGGAACGTGTATTTGAATTTACGGATGAATGGTCTTTGCACTCAGTCTATTCTTTAGATAACCCCACAGCTCTGAATATTTATTTTCCACATTATCCGTCTTATACACCATCTATTTCTCTCGATGACTTTTTTCTATTCAAGATGGATTCTATTTCAGAGAGTAATTTCTCTATTGATGATTGCAAATGTATTGAAATAGAATCTTCAAGAGCGAAAAATTATACTGGTATCGTGGGAAACGAGGATTCGGAAAATTATATGAGATTTTATAATGATCCCATTTTTGGAAATAATAACCTTGAATTCACTCTAAGAAATACAATTATCACTCCCACATTTGGGAGATCCGATGAAGTATTTACTGATTTAGAATTAGATGATTTAAATTTAGATTTCCATCTATATACACAGAATTTCCCCAGTTCATCTGATTTTGTAGAGGGTTTTGATCCTACAAAATATGATATTGATACATTAAATTATTCAGAGGGGAGATTCAAGCATAGTGCAATTGATGAGATACAAGTGCCTCTCATTACACCAATCCAGCTTACATTTGAAGAAGATTTAGCACTTTTAAATGATGCAAGTCTTCAATTAGAGTTGGCACTATTCGAAGAGATTTCAATACAAAATAGAAAGTATAATGATGAATGGGGGTTAAGACATAGATTAGTTTATTATAATCATAGCTCTGAATCGTGGGAAGATTTTGATGGAATAATTAATATAAATAGTAATGGCATTACAAGATCTGTATGGACTCCTGAAAATGAGGACTTATCAAATCCATTATATTATATCCAAGAACCAGATCTCAATTATTTTGTACCACTTTATGATACCAATGATATTTCTTTATTTAATCCCTTCCTCCTTAAGAATTTGCATTCTGGAATTCTAAAGGATAATCAAATAAGCTTAGCATGGATTTCATATATTTTTCCTTATAATCTTAGTGAAAGACCGTTTGAGCGGGAAAATTCAAGTATTCCTATTTTTATCTCTCAAGAAATAGATGTTAAGGAATGTGTACTCTTACAAGATTATATGCCCGTTGTATATTCTGAATCCACCTTTTCTTCTACACAAGAACTAAACGATGATTTTGAAATTCCCCTTAACATTTTAGAGCCAAAAGTAGGAGAAATCGTGAAGGTTATAGGTCACTATAGAACTATTGATGGTATCTTAGAAAATCATCCTATTTTTAATTATTATATTACTAATGATGGAAAGCTTTCCATTAAATTTTGCAATAAGCGTGATCTTTTTACCAATATTACTATTTATTATACTCCTTTAGTTAAGTTTAAACACGTTTCCGAAGGTTCAATAGAAAAATGGTATGCCCCAGAAAGTATTGGGTTATATTCATCACCTTACTTCATTACAAATGTTCAAGATTCTGAAAAAAGTTATGGCTCCGCAATCCATCCGAGTTTGCCAACTAATATTACATTTTCAGAAGATGATCAAGGACCATATATCATGTTTAAAAATGGAATTATACCTATTGATGATGTATATGGTGCGGTTCATTATGCAAAATATGATGAAGCTTATACATTCTCTCATCCTATAGAAGATTATATTCTTTGTCCCCATGAAATCCTTGAGAACCAAGATAATCTCATTGATGGAAAACTCTCTATTGACATTAAAGTAGGATTTAATGATGTGAAATATAGTGAATTAAGCCAAGTTGATGCCCAAGATTATCACATAAAAGTTCAATTGTATTTAAGGGATGAGAAGGGGCAAACAACATATATAGGAAAGAAAAAATATTCGTTAAGCAGTGATTCATTAGACTTTTCTCTACATAGATTAAATATTTCATTAAGCTCATTTAATCTCATTGAAAAGGGGATGAGTCTTATTGCTCAAGCATTAACCAAAGACTTGAATAATGATTTATTGATAAAAGTATCTTCACAAATAGCAAATGTAAAGGTGAATGGTCCCCTATTTAGGGGATATTACGCTCAACAAATCATAAACAGCACATTCTCCGCTCAAACTACTAATGAACAGAAAAATTATAATGGATATTCAGTTACTCAAGATTATATTCAAGAATCTCAGCAAAATGTTGCGCTTACCTTCATTCAGCAAGGGAAATATACCTTTAACTCAGAATTATTGAAATACAATGAATTATTTGAATTAATTTCCTTAAAAGCGGGTAATATCCATGTGAATGAAAAGGATTATATATTCAATCAGGCAGAGCAGACTATTACTCTTTTAGGAAACTATTCATCCTTTTCTGGAATCTTGCTAGCCAACATATCTTATCAAGCATTTCAATGGAAGCATAATCGAATATCCACCTTAGAACCGATTATAATTTCCTTCCCTAGTCAAAATTACATTGAGCAATATACAAAATATCTTGAATTTTGTATTGATTTTAATTCAATACCAGGATTCGAAGTATGGAATTTTGATCCTATTACAGGTGAACAAATTCTTACTCAAGAAGAGAAATCTGCAAACTTGTTATCTCTCTATTTATTCAACTTTGCTACTTATATATGGGATAAAGTAAATCCTATTATATATGAAGCGTATAATACTACTTTCTCCTATGTCCTTGATAGAAAAAACATACAATTTGAAAATTATTATAATAGAACGAGTGAAGGGTTTCAAGTAAAAGCAATTTTAGCTGTTGAAAGTGAAGAGGGAATTGAAGAGTATTTCTCTGTCTCTTCAAGTTTAGATATTAATGGTATCTCCGCTAATCTATATTATAATCTACCTAAAACAGAGTATTACATGAATCCATCGGTTATGTTTGATATTGATGTATCAAAATATCTCAAAAATGAAGACAATATCCTTCAAGAGCTTACTATAAACCTAAATTATCAATCAAACTTAGAGATGGCAGATGCATTAATGCAATATGCATTAATAGAAGAACAGTATAGCTTTTTCTTACAAGATAAGTATCTCCATTTTACAGAATTCAATTTAACCGATGGGATCTCATTAACTTTGAGTAAAGAGCAATTAGAAGGTTTAGTTTTCCATTCTAAAGAGCATGATGCGTATTACTTGCGGGGAAAATTGGAGTATGATTGGAATTGCATAATGGAAATGAATCTTCAGAATGTAAATGCTGAAATTACCGCTTCTCTCTCATTGAATTATTATGATATGATTGCAAAGTATACATCTATTGATACCACACAAATCTCTACATTCAATTTAAACGGTGTGAATGCTAATAGTTATGAACTTCAAGAAATACAAGCACCAAATTATGTTGAAAATGATGGAAGTATTCAAATGATGGAAGATGATTCCATTTCCGATATTGGTATTCTTGGTGGCTTTTTAAGAAACTCTCCTTCTAAACAGCGGTTAATGATAAAACAACAACTATATAATCGCTTTGAGGAAGCTCAAGAATATGAATCTCAAGATATTTTGATTGAGCAAAGATATAATGATTATATATTACGATTTAACACACCAATTGGATATTTAAACTCTCCAACCATATCTTATGTCGCAAATAATCAAAATTTTATATTTACTACTTGCTATCAAGTAAAAAATGTAAGCTTTTATTATTTCAATGAATCAATATCTGAGTATTATTATCTTGATGAGTTTATTTCTGAGCAAAACGACCATGAACATTGGTCTTTAGAACTTATTAATATATCGGAATTAACGGGTATAGGGAATAATGAAACTTTACAAGTAAAAATTACACTCGAAGACTTTTTCGGAAACACTAATGATTACATATTTAATTATACTACAGATTACGAAGCTCCACTTTTGCAGATATTCATAGGTGATGGTTCAGAAAGTTTCGAACATCCCTCAAATAATATCGCAACTCCTAGCATACCAATTATGTTTAACCATAATGAACTCCTTGATACAGTTAGCACACATCAATATCGAATTATTGATTTAACTACAGGGCTAAACACTGAATGGATAGATTTTAAAATAGAAGATATAACTATAATCGGAAATTTGGCAAAAGAGCTTCCACAAAATTTTACAATAGAATATAAAGTAATTGATATATGCGGTAATACTGCTATTAATAGTACTTATAATAATGATTATAGACAAATCTGTTATAGTTCTGAAATTGATATTGTTTGGAATGAAAATGATAATACTATAAATCTTAGCTCTCAAGAATTTAGTGAAAGAGAACTCACTTTCGAGGGAGACTTCGGAGGAATAGATACTCTTGATGTAAAAATTAATGGATTTCATTTCGGTTCTGCGGTGAAAATTTCGAGTGATAATATCTATTCTATAAATTTTGGTACAGAGAATACAATGAACACGATTATTGGATATTCAGATTCCTTGCTAAATTCTAAAATTTTTAGTAATAATAATCCAGCAAACCATTATTGTTGGGATACCAGAAGAGAGAATATGTTTGGAGTAACTAAACATGTACTCATTGATGGTGATCTCTATATTGTGAATCCCCTCACGGATAACAAAACTGTGGTGATGGATTTGAATTATTTATATGAAAGAGGATTTTCCTTACCAGAATTTGTGAATATTCATGAAGCGTATTATTATAATAAGTCCGCAGATTACTCTAAGGAATCTATCAGTTTTGGACATTATTTAGTAGATAGAGATGGAAAAGTAGCTTTTCCTAAAAATTCAATAATCCATTTATTATACAACGAATCTCAACATATTGCGGGGCAAAAAATATATTTTGATTATACATCCTCCCCATTTGCTGAAAGCTTAAGATTGTTAAATGCAGAAGGATTCTTCATAAATATCAGTATCCCTGCCCTTTATTATAGGCATACTACATTAGAAAAGCTCACAGTTTTGTTTAATGACATAATGGGAAATACCTATTCTAAGACTTTTTATGACCTTGATCTTCGAAAATATTTCATGGATACTGTGAAAGAACAATATGAGCATATTGTTTTCGGAATGGGGAAGATGATGAATCTTCAACTATTTATTGATATGAATGAACTTCGCCTTTCAAATCCTGACGCGGGTGGAGTGTTTGATTTAGCCCTTCTTGATTCGATATCCTTTCAAATAGCTGATAATAAACGATGGCCAACATCTTTTATGGAATATAATGAGGATTATAGTGTTTTGAATCTGCCTTATCAGAGGTTTGCTGTTCATGATATTAGGTTATATAATTATCTTTCAGATATAGTTCACACGGATGAAGAGGGATTAGTGTCTTCAACAATAGAGTTAATCGCTTCTGAGAACTATAATTATCACGCAAATGACCAAATAAAAATTGCTCGACAAGTCATCCCAATTACAGAACTTAAAATTTTCCATAATAGAGAAGAAATTACAGGACAAGAACAAACCATACCTCAAGTTGAATACTCGGATAAAATAGAAATTTATTTCAAGTATAATCATTCAAATGAGCAAATACCTTTTGATGATATTTCTAATCCCTTACTTACATTAATTAATAGAGATACTAATGAAATTATTTCCTTAAGTAATTGTTATTATATCACGAAATTTGATGAAATTTCTCCCGATGGTTATTATAAGGGATATTATTACGGGGAATTTGATCTTCCAAAACGCTTGGGAACCTATTCATTAAAAATCGGTTCGAATGGCACTCCAATTCAAGATTTTGTAATGGAAGAAAAAGAATTTGAAATAGAAGTGATTCAAGAGAAAGTTAGCAACATATATCTTGAAGATAATACTTTTGAACTTAATTATGGGGAAGACTCTCTTATCTTAGAGGGTTGCATCCTAGATAATGATAACACGCTGATGGAAGATGAAGTATATGAATATAAATGGGAAGAAGCATATGATGGGGAAACATCTCATATTCTAAACTTTCAATTCCCCTATGGCGATAGAAATTTTATTGATAAAAATCAGTTTATAATCTACTATTTAACCGAGAATCTAGAGAAGAAACCGCTTTATGTTAATTATGAAGGAGAGTATTTCAAAAATAACAGCATTTTAGCTGAAAAAAATCCTCAAATTAATTTTGTTAATAACCAATTCATTTTAACAATCTATTGGAAAAAAGGAATGGAAGAGACAGCTTCCTTTATCAATTATGATACGAATCTTTTAGTTTCCTATAAACTTTTAAGGGGCAATCCCATCTCTCCTGTATCTTATAGTTCATTTGATACATCTGAACATAGTAATTTTGATAATCTCGTTAATGTCCCCTTTAAACAATATGATATGATTACTAATACATGGAAGAGTGAAGGAAATTTCATTGAAACCTTCCAAATCGAAAAGCAATTGATCGAAAAGGAAGTACAATATACATCTACTCCGCAAATAATTATTGAAGGTCCCAAATATGAAAATGGAGGAGAGAATATAACTTTAGGAATTACATATCTCCATTCAATCTCAATAAATAATTCTGAGACGATATTCTATAGAACTTTGGATAGCAGTAAATATAATTGGAGTATAGACGAAAATGGAAGGTTGATTATTGATTATCAAGATTTTAAAGCAGATGATACGCTTATAGTATCTTATCATAGTTATCATCCTGTTCTTCTTAGTCATCCCATAGCGGAAAATGATCCAAGTTCATATATAAAATCTCTTAATATATCTCGTATTAGTACGCAAAAAATAACGTATCAATTTAATTCAGCCGAATTTACAATTTCTGAGGATGGCTATCGTCTCTATTTCCATGATCTTTATAATTCCGTAATTAAAAATAATTTCTCTTTAACCGATAATTTTGAAATTTCTTATCATGCTCCATTTGACAAGAAAATTGATTTATCCAAGAATTTAATTTTGAGTTTATTAAATGAACAAGGAGAATATATCGCATTCGACACGGTTTCATTAGATAGTTTGGGCTTCTTCAAATATGAAAATTCCTTTGATAAAAATGGATTAAATCTTCACTTGCAATATGGTACTACCATTAATACGCTAAGACTTTCCTACTTACCTTTAGAAATTAATAGACAATTATTAGATTATACACAAGATGAAGAACCGATCTATTCTCATCAGCAAGGTGTTTGGGAAAAATATATCCAAGTGGTTGCTGAAGGTACGAAAGCGAAGCTGAAATTAGTGAATTATGCAACACAAGATATGGTTGTCAGCCAATCATTTATTCGAGAAAGGCAGTATCATTTCAATAAAAATCCCCTTGAAGCTCTTGAAGAAGGGCAAGAATATACTTCTTTAAGTTTTGATGTATTAGCAAAAGAAGATTATGAATTTACCTATAAATTAACAGATTGGAATGATAATCCCCTTCAAGACGCAATTATTTGGATGCATATTGGATTTATGCCGAAAAGTAAAACGGGCTTTATAAATGAGAAGGCAGTGTTAGACGATGGAACACCTATTTATTATGAAAGTTTAGGAACGGAATTGCTAACTTCTATTGGACCTGGTGAAATGCCTAATAAGATGTTTAGCAGACCTTTAGTGTATCCAATCCAATATCCAAATACAGAAAAAAGTAATTATGGACCATTAATATGGGATTTTGCGAAGACGAATGAGTTTGGAGAAGTAACTTTTGATATTAGTTTTGATCATGATTATATTGAACAGTTTGCTGATATTTTTGGCACAATAGAAGGCATGAATTCAATAGAAGATATCGTTTTATACCATCGTGCGTTTTTGGCTCCATTTGAATGGAATAAAATGATTATTAATGATCCAAATCAGTTTGTAAGTTCTGCAAGCGGAAAAGTGTTTAATTCAACTGAATCAGTTCCAGAATATAATGAACAACAACAAATCTTAACAGATCCGACCTACGTTGAGGGTTTAATTAGAATTCACAAGGGAGATATTGCGTTAGGTGGAGGCGATTATCTCTCATATAAATTACCTGATCTGACCATCTTTGAGCATTTAGAGGATCTTAGTTTTCCGATTTATGTAACTGAAGCAAATCCAATCCCAACTGATGTAAGCACTACATTAGAAGGGTTAACAAAAATATATGAAGCAACCGAATTAGAAGCAACTTCTAAAAACATTTTAGATGATGATTATAATTATCGAGTTCTCATTGATATTTTTAATCCTTCTGGAGAGAATGTTTTTGAGCATACTACTATGTATGATATTGAGAAGACAGCCAATGGTGGTAGAATAACCATCACCAATGAAACTATGCGTCGCATTATTGAGCAACTTGGTTCAGGAATATCTACGATTAAGATTCAAGTAGCAGAATCAGAATATTATAAAGAGTCGCATCCAATATATATACCCCTTGAGATAGTACCCCCCAATTACCTGCGATTTGGGGAGAAAAATATGCACATTGATGTGATAAGTCCCTTTGTGTCTGCTTGGGGTACAGCTAGAGATAGTGATAATAATGAAATGATTTTTGAATCAAATTATCCTGTGCTTTCGGGGGCAGTTTGGATGGAACCAGACTTCAATGGAGAAGGTGAGGAATTAGAACTAAACAAAAATGATGAGATTCAAGTAGATCTTGATTGTATTTTGCATAATGATGATGGAACCCATACCCGATTTACTCTGAGAGATGATGTACTGCTCTCTTCGGGAAATTTAGATGGAATAATGACTTTTGAGTTACCACTTGGTCCAGAAGATGCATTCCTTATGGGATTAGAATGTGATCTGAATATTTCATTCGATATTGATTATTATACTAAAGATAATATTTTTGAAGAGAATCGTGATATCACTATTTATTTGCTTGATCTTCGATTGGAAGCTAATCCTAGCTCAAGCACTCCTAAAACTTATTGGTCACTATACAGAGATGGCATTATATCTCCAACAGAAAAAGTAAATATTGAACAAAGTAGCGGATTTGAAATAAACGAGGGGAATTTAGAACTTGGAAAAAGTACAGAAGACTATTCTTATGGTCAACCCTTCTATAATATTTATTATGAAGATAAAAATGAATATGGATTTGAGCAAGAAAGTCCACTACTCGATCTAATAGCTCTTTCCAATATCATTCCTTTATCTATTGTTGGAATAAAGGATGGGAATACTTATGAATTTAAAAAAGATATGGATTGGGAAATAATAAATTCACAATCTGATGAACTTTACAAGAACACACTTATCAGATTTATTGAAAATACCCCTGATGTTGGAACGGAATTTGCTATTTATTATAATTTTATTTTTGATTTTGATTCTAATAATTATGCCAAAATTATGTTAGGTTCCACAAATTCACTGAATGAATCATCCATTGAGATCCAATTAGATGATGGATTTTTACCTCCAAGCAATGAATCTCGGGCACCGATGTTTACTGAATTTCGAGAAAAATTCGATGATACAGTAGCCACAGAATTTGACCTTAATTATGGAAAAGTGGATCTAACTGAAGATGAATTCATAATATATAATAAAGAGGAATTGAACAAAACAGGAGATTTAACTATTTTTATAACTGAGAATAAATTTATTCATCTCTCTTTTGAGAATCCCCCGGATGATTTTACCGTAATGTATGGGATAAAATCTCAATATGAGCTTGGTTTTGGATTCCAAAAAGTAAATAAAACATATTCTAATTCTATTCGTGAGCTCTTTAATTGTGAATCATCTATAATTGTTGACCGAAATTATAATGAGTTATCTGCTTTAGAACTTGATGAGACGGCACTCTATATAGGTTTAGATAATTTGAACGAATCTACCAAAGTAATAATCCAAGATTTACCTCTATTACATTCTCCCGAATTAAATTTCTCGTTTGTTCTTGATGACTTATTGATGAATTATTTACGGAATTTTGCTGGGGAGCCGAATACTCTAACTTTCCAATTTGAATATGATTTTGGAGAATCATATACTTATCAATCCGAATCAGAAGAGATTCTATTAGATTATGATGAAATAGTAAATTACTATGATGCAGGAGAAAATGGAAGTTATTACTTTAACTTTAATAAAGAATTTCAAGAACTTTATGACTTTCTAGGAGCAACCAAAATTGATGTGATAATTACCATTAGTCAGAAAGGAAATAATAATAATGTTATTCCTTATCTCATACTAAAGAAGATGGACTATTTATCTGATACCAGAATCTTAGAAATGTATGATAATATGCCATATACTAAGAATGGACAATTAGATGTTAAAAGTGTCTTAAATACTCCTCATTATTTGCAAATTCTCACCTTACCGTTTAGAGATAGCAATACATTTGATTTTGAAAATATGCCCGACTCCCCATTCAATCTATTAGAAAATTCTGAGATCACTGTGAGTATTTCTGATTTACCACACTCAGCTTTGGCAGCTCTTCACATTACACAAAATGAAATAGAAAAATTAGGGGATAAAGTAACTCTTCCTGTAAATGATGAAAATTTTAATATAATTATGAATTTAGCGTTATTTACAGACGCTTATAATATCGAAGAGACAATATACCAACAAGGATATATTGATTTATATTATGGTTCAGGAACAGAAATTGATGGTGAGAATTATTATACTACTAATCTCACTCTAAGTCGGGAAGGTGTAGGAGATTATCAATCCGAGATTAGTAATCATAATCCGATTTCATGGATGAATGAATATGCATTTACTAATAAATTTATATCTACGGATGATATCAATGTTTACGGCAATGTATTCTACCATGAACTCTTTAATTTATCATCTCATTCGTACGATGTTTTAAATCAAACACAAATTGCAAGTCTCTTTGATTTTGATCTGTATGATACTACAATCTATTTTGGATTAAGACTTTCACATCATGATGTTCAGACTCTCGATTCTATTCACTTCCCTTGTAACTATTCTCTCAGTATCCATGGCTTTCCGATTGGAGAATATGAATGGGAGCAATTGAAATATATAGAAATTATCAATAATACATTTAATTGTGAATGTGAAAGCTATGATTTATCTAGTATCTCTTGTTTAAGCCAAAA
The DNA here is from genome assembly GCA_008080765.1 of Promethearchaeota archaeon. GTDB lineage: Archaea > Asgardarchaeota > Lokiarchaeia > Sigyniarchaeales > SOKP01 > TEKIR-8. Next base: position 29,290 of record SHMU01000006.1, read on the forward strand.
TGATTATGCCTTAGCTGAATACTATGGAGTACCTTATATTCTATTTTTCCAACCAATTGAGACCATAAGACAGTATTGTGATGAAGAAGGATTAATAATGGTCGATTTTCATGCAAAAGAAATCTTTGATGAAGGATTTGATTATAGTATTCATGAAAGTACTGCTAAAGGAATACCCTCAACAATTGAATGGAATTTCAGCTATGAGAATTTTACCAATTATAATTTGCATCCTGATTTCAATGAAGATCATTTCTTTACAATCTCTTATCCTGCATTAGAATGGGATCAATTTGATGAGATGTATATTAGAAATACAACCGATGAGTTTATTTTTCAGCCTAAAGAAGTGTTCAATATCTCATCCATCTATTTCAGAGATGTCTATAAAATTAACATCTCTATTGAACATGAAATACCCGAAAGGGAATGGAGCTTAGGAACTCAATTATTTAGAAAAATATATTTGCTACTTCAGAACAAAAATAACAAATATTATACAAAACAAATATCTATTCCAAATCTTAATTTCATAATACAAGATACTAATAAATCTTATATTTATGAAATTGATTTTGATGCTTTAAATGAGTATATTTCTATAAATTATCCTAATTATCAAATTAAGGATGAGACATACATCTTTTTTGAAGCTTCTTATGATTCTGATGAATTACGTTATGAATTAAGCCAAGTACCTTTTAATTATCAATTTATTGAGAGTAATGATCCCGAACATCATATAACATTATATATCAATGGACAATTTGTATGCACTTCAAACGAAGCACTCTTTAATGAATATGTTTATGCAATTAAGCACGGATATATTTATTTCTCTGAGTATGCTCAAAACGATCTTCTAAATCCAGGTGATAAGGTAAAAGTGGAATATAACTACAAAATGAGTCCGCATTTATTAGAGAGAAAGGAATTATTAATGACGATTTATCCTTGGTCAAATCGCTTTAATACACCTATTAATAATTTACTAAGTTCGGGAACAACATCAAGCTCAACTCAATCAACATATAGAGAACGCTGGAGAAAATTATCAGGTGGCTCACTCATAATGCCATTTGAGTACAGTCTAAATATTGACGATATTTATTCTCTATATTTAAGCTATCGGTTAAACCAAAGAGATTATTATGAAGAAAAATTCGAAGTTGACTATGGAAGCGATTACACTTATGAGATCATCGAGGATAACTTGAAAAGTACTGTTTCATTATTAAATCATTCAGTACAAGTGTTTTATTATGATTATAATAACGAAATTCAATTTTTAAAGGAAGACTATTTTGAAGTTAACTATGAACTTGGCACTCTTAAACTATTACGTGATATATCTAAAGATGGCACGTATGACCGAAATCCTATCACCGCATTTAATGCATTAGATGAATTTTATGTTTCTTATAAGCCAATTGCTATTGATCAAGAAGTATTAACTTATAAATTTACCAATTATAGACCAAACCATGATGCCACTGATCAGAACTTAGAGGTCGATAATTGGAAAGTATATGGAGAAAATGTATCTCAAGTCTTACCTAATTTTGATGCATTCTATTTTATGGATGAGGAAGAATCTGATTATTCTAAATATATATGCTATGCTTCTCAACTTGGTGTGTATCTAAAAGAAGGAGACTTATTAGAATTTGATATTGAAAATGAATTAGAGGGTATTGATGAGGATTTACTTTCCAAAATTCATCAAGGACAATTTAAAGCTCTTCATATAAATACTAAAATCGAAAATCTCGAAAGCTTGGATTATCTTCTGGTAACCCTTAAGAATCATCAGAATATTTCTATATCCGAGCAATACTTTACAAGAGAAGATTTGCTATTATTAGAGAATGAAATCAATATTAATTTACCGCAATCTCCGAATACTTTAAAATATGTTACTTTCGAACCATTTAGCAGAGAAGATGGAAAATATACTTCAGAGAATAAAAAAGGGATGCCAAATATCCAATTTGCTACGTGGGAAGATGATAAAACAACTATTATTGACAATAGTGATTATCTTTCAATTGTTTTAGAAGAAGATCTCTTAACCGATCCAGGAAGTTTAGAGATTGCATATATCTTCAATGAAAAATTAGAGCAATTTAATTTCCCTGATTATTACCCTATTAAATGGAAGTATGAAGATGAGGTCTACTTTTTGCAGATTCCCCATCAATATATAGATTCCACCGATCCTTCTGTGCTAAAATGTTTTGAAGATGGAGAACAACTTATTATCCGTTATCAAACACCTATTAAGAAAGGTATATCCATCGGTTTTGGGAAGATGTACTTTGATAAGAACGAAAACTTGGATATCCCTCCTATTGAATGCTTACTTATTAATGCAAATAAAACTACTGAGCAATATTACCATGAATTTACTAAGGATTATTACTATTCTTTAGAAATCCCGCTTACTCCATTTGATACTGAATTTAGTGGAACATATGGCACAGCAAAATTAGATATAGATTTATCAGATCTAGAAGAATTTGCTGATGATTCAAGAGAAATAGATTTTAGCAATCTTTTGTTCACGGTAAACGATCCTTCTTATGAACTCTCAATAAATGAATTTGTATTGGTTGATTCCGTGCAAAATCCAATTAGATCTTATGATTCAGTCAATTTAAATAGAATATGGGAATATACGGAGATTGAAGAATATGTAAGTGATGAGAATCCCATAGATGATGAATACTACTTTGATTTTGAGAATCCACATCTATTCTATGAGTTACCAAATGCTACGTGGTTACAATATATAAAAGTCTATGATAGTGATGGAAATTATTATTCTGCGGGGGAAAGTGGAGACCAACACCAATTACACTATGACAATAAAACGAATACATTTAGTTGGAATGAAAATTATACTTATCAAGAATTACTCGGATTTATTTTCGAAGACAAGAAGATAATTGAAGCAAATACAGAATTATTTATCGAATATTGTATCAATACCTCATGGCAACATCCAATTACTATAAATAAAGAAAATATCGATGTCAAGTCTCTTTTATTAAAATATTCTTGCGATATTGATGAATATTATTTATTAGGTACTCATGATGAACTTGCTTCTGTATTATCGCCAGAATATGATATCACCCAATATTATCAGGAGAATTTTAACGTTTATAGGCAAACCGATTCATACACATGCAATCTTTCTATTTCTGACTATGCAGGAAATTTGACTCTTATTGATGATTTTATGAATGTTTCTCTCTATAGTGTGATTGGAATAAAAGTAAATTTTGAATCAGATGAACTTATTGATAATCCCGATTTTGCTGTATCTTTTAATATTGAAGATGAATCAATTGCTATTACTGATCTAAATCCTTCAGATGGATTATTAGATGTGTTTGATACGATCTCAGTTATCTTGAATTATTCGAGTGGACCAATTTCGGCTTATACTAAAATCATTTTATTAGATCATTTTTATAATGACACTTTATCTAATTATGAACTAAAAGATACATTTTATAGTTATATAGATATAGAATTTAGCTCCATATCAGAAACAGGAGTAGAGAGAGTTTTAATTGGTGAATCAGCAGATATTATAGCAAGTGAATATTCTCAATTAAACCCCATTTCATATTGTCGCAATATTCATATATCCACAAATGACATCTTCAATAATTATGGTTCTTCAGCTTATGATTATTATGAACTCTACTATGATGCATTTAATATTGTATATGAAGCGGATTCTGATTATGATGGGAGGGGAGAATACAAACATGTCATAGATGTTGATAAAGATGGAATTTATGATATAATTAAATATGGAGTTGAAAATGAAGAAGAATCTATTATTTGGCATACAATTATCCAAGATTATCATGGATACAAGAAAGAACTCCAAATGACAGAAGATGAGCGCGTAGCAACGGATTGGTTTGATCTTGAGGATTCAGAGTTTACAGGACTTGCGGCAAGTATTATTAATCCCTTTGACATTGCAGGGAGTATCTTAACGGGGTTAGATAGGGATGATTACTGGGGAAAGAAAGTTATAGAATCAGAAACCAAAATTACTCGATGTTCTCAAATTGATTATTATAATCTTCGATTAGATCTTGATAGAGATGGATATGCAGATAAAGAAGTGACATATCAGAAATTTGATACTGTTGTTGAGCAGGAAATTTCCAAAACTATCAAATTCTTAATGGCAGCTAAAAAAGTTTCGGGATGGGAAGCAATGATGAGCGATTTAACCCGACTATTCAAGGGAGAACAAATGGATCCCATCTTTAATTACCTACTCACTGAAAAGGGATTAGATTTAATGGTTCAAGAATTTTGGGAGCTTCCCATTCTTGCTAAATTAGGACTATTATTAAGTGGAAGTGACCTCGCAACTCTGCTTTTAACTTATAGAAAACTCATTTTGCATGATACTAAAGTTTATAAGGAGCAAGTGAGTTCAGAAGAGCTCACGTATGCAGATTGGGAGCAAGGAATAGTGAAAGAGAAACGAATCTATACCAATGATTTTTCTGAAGATAATATGGATATGAATAGCAATCTGTTATTTGGTAATATCTTAGCGAGAAATAAGATTACAAATATCGAAACGGGAGAATCTCAACAAATTTCCTTTAATCCGTTTATACCCTTTACAGATCCCAAAGATATAGCTTGGTCAAAGCAAACTTGGGGTCCTGATAATGTACCCATCTATTATGATTCTTTAACCATGATGAATGATGAAGATGAAGTTGAAACAACAAACTATTACGAGCGTACGATTACTATTAATTTATTCACCAGATCCTCTCTTCTATATGGTTATGGAGACTTATTTGCTCCCGTTGGAGCTTCCCATATTAACAGATTTGAGCTTACTGGTGTTTTTATTACGCCACCTGATGGGGTATATTTCTCAAGTGATAAAGAATATTTCCTTTTAGGGGCAAAGATTCCTGGGCATTATTTCTATTATGATACAGCAGAAGGAGAAAAAGATGGATATTATGATACTGTTTATATTCTTGCTCCGGGGGAAAATCCCGATGGATCATATAATGTAATAAGTCTTGCTTTTAATTATGATGGAAAACATGATATAAAACCTTATACTATTATCCATGATTTAGATCTATCTGTAGATGCAGAAGAAGTATTCATGATCTCTCTGCTTACATACGGGCATCCATTTGCCGAAACCATCCGAGATTATTTTGCAGAAGAATGGCTCAAAATATTCGAGCTTCGACCCCAAGATTCTATATTTGAAGTCTATAAATCCGTTTTATCGGCAGGAACACATCCCTTATTGTTTGAGATTGCAAGAACAGAAACTTACACTCGGTCATGGAATATTTTCGGAGAAAGGATGCTGGAAGATATTTTAGAGCAGACACTAATTACTACGACTTCTATGGCAATTGGATTAGTTGTAAAAATATTGATGTATTCCAATCCGTATACAGCCCCATTGGCGAAAGTGACCAGCGGACTTGCATATTTCACATGTTATTCGATATTAACAAAATATTTCATGGATGAAAAGGCACATTTAGCTTCAACCGAACAGAAAGCTTATACATTCTATACATTTGGAAGTAGACTTCCAATTTCACTAAATGATAGGGCTTTTAGTGACCGATTACTACGTGATAGTCAAGCGGCGGCGTTAATGGGACATCCCGCAGCTTATTATACTACAGTTCGCGGGGGAGCAACAGGATATGAATATACTGCTGAAGTCATTACTTCGCCACCGAATCAAGCACGAATGTGGTCTGCAATGGCAGGATTACCATTATACATTGTCACTTTAAGACCTGAATTTTATCTTGGATTAGATTTTGATAATACGGTCATTGATTATGAACAATTCACATCCGAGCTTTATGCTTATAATGATTATCCATTCTATACCTATTATCATACTTATAGGAGTGAGCTTCCAAAAATGTATGATACATATCAATATAATACTTTAGGGTACGTAGAGCAAAAAATTACAGGAGCAACATTAGTAGCAAATCTAATTTCTCCAGCAGAACCGATTTTAAATGAGATACGACCTGTATGCGTCGATGGAGTACCCCAATATATTTTCGATAAAGAATCTATTATTTCCCATGAAAATCCTCTTTATAAGCCAATTGTCCTTTCTAAAGAACGATATATGATATTAGAACGATACGGAATGATTACTCCCGGACATTTAGGGATAATAGTAAAAAATTGTGAAGTGCTTAATTCTTTAGGACTAGAGCCCTATGCTATGAAAGCTACTGAAGCCACAGAGTTTGGAGCCAAAATCCCCTTGTCTATCGGAAAGGGATTTGACTATCCAATAATTTCTATTAACCTTAATATTAAACAGGGGTCAAATACCATCGATACAATTCCTTTATCAGAAGATATTTATACCATTAAAGATGGGAATCTATATTTAGATACTTCTTTAGAAGAGATTTCATCAAAATCAAATAAATATAGGACTTTATTAATCCAAGGTGGGAACAATGTTTACTACTATATAGAAATCATTTTCAAGCGGTTTGTAAGTATGGACTCTTTAAATCCTTCAGATCCTAGTTATCAAGATTATATAAATTTGGCATTAATTCAAGCAAATCAGTATGCAATAATGGACATCATGCATCAAAAGACTTTTGCGGAAGTTTCATCACAGATGATTGCGGAGATTGGATACACTGAAGTTTTAACTTTAGCTTCCACAGCTCTTACAGCAATGGCGATGATCTTGGATTCTTGGAGTACGCAAGCTCTCCAAGAAGCGTATAAAAAAGTAGGACAAGAAGCAACTAAATCTTTCTACAAAACGTTTATATCCACATTCAAAAATAATATTGTCCAAAAATTCAGTAAAGATTGTGCTACAAAATTATTAGGAGAGCTTGCAATGGCATTCATTATTAATCCTATAAATGAAATGCTTGAAGAAGTAATAAGAGATGCAGTTATTGAATCTTTTGTTGAAGGTTTTGTACGAGAGATGGGAGGTAGTGAGAATTTAGGCTTCTGGCTGTCTAATTTGGCAACTTCCTTAAGAGAAACAGTTAGTTTTTCAAAAATGAGTGAGGGTATTTCTCGAATCTCACAAGAATATAAGTCAAATAGCATCAATTCCCGAATTGCCGAGATTAAATCCAACATGGAAGGAGAAGAGATCTCACAAAAGGAACGGACAGAATTGGCAGAGGAGTTAGATCAATTAAATAAGGAATCTCTATCATTATATTCCTCTGAAGAGAAAAGTGAACAACTGTCATCAGTTTCAAAATTATGTGGAGGATTAATTACCTTATTAAGTTCATTATCATTTAATCTCGGTGGCGGTATTCTCCTCTCAAGTATGACTAAATTCCTTAAAACCTCTTTCGGTCCTTATTTCAAGCAAAAATTCATAGATATCTATACTGAATTAACATCTAAAAAAGATACAATTTCAAAACAAAAAGAAAAAGGAAGAGTATTAACCACTAAAGATTTAAAAATTGATGAAAAAATATCATTAGATAAAGATCGCCCTCCCATTCCTATGGACATAGATCAAGATACTTATAGCAGTTCGGAAGTTAGAGGAGGTCCAAAGATCTTTAATACATATGATTCAATTAATTCTGAGAAACTCAAAACATTATTAGATCAGATTAGGTTGGATAGATATTATAAAAGATATGTTCAAAAAGAAAATGTGTATCAAGAAAATGAATATGTTAAAGATAGTATAGATAAAATCGTTAGAAATTCAGAAGATCTGGATTTACATGGAAAAGGTGAAGAAATATTTGGAATCTTGTTTGATGCAAAAACTGAACTTATAAAAGAGGGTTTTTCTATTGATGCTCGTGTATTTGATATGTATAGTTTATGCTTTATAGATCCTGATACAATGATAGTAGGCTTAACTGAGGATGATTTTGAATCATTCTGGGAACTGAGTGATGCAGAGTTAACAGCAAGAGGGTTTAATACCAGAGAAATGCAAAGAGCATATACAAGAAAGACTGGGAAGGATCCCTATTATCGAGGTGACTTGTCAAAACCATACAAATCTTTTCTGAGAGATGAATTTTCATTTCAATTTGGAAAATCTTATCGTACAGCAGAAATCAAAAATTATAAATTAATGAAAGGTGCTAGTCTATCTCAAATAACTTATGAGATTAAAACAAAATTATTAAAAAGAAATAGACAAAATATTGATTTAGGATTAGTAATAGTAGAAGGTAAGACTGTTGTGCCAATTCCTCCTAATACTGCTAATGTTTATGATTATTGCATTTCACATGGAATAAATAATATTGCACTTTCTAAGATGATTTTTTATCCATCTCGATTTATTCGGGTAGAAGGAGGCACTAGACCGCTTTTTATTCAAACACCGAATTGGGAGACCATGGTTCGAAATGGAAAAGCTGGATCACCATATTATAAAATGTTCTATGATTTAAGGGATGACTTTATACCATTTTTAAATAGTCTGGGCTTTAATGTCAAGGAATATTCAGATGTAGAAAAAACTTTAGGGATGGCAAAGAAATCTTATATACATTTACTTAAGAAACTAAAAGTGGGAAGCTACCAAGAGCGAGGAACACTAAAATTCTACTTCCAACCAGAAGAAGAGTTTATAGTTCGCTGGGAGTCTTCATTATTAGTGAAACTCTATCGAGAAGGTATAAAAATAGGTTCGATTAACGATAAAGGGGAAGTTGCGCCAGAACTTGAAAGAAAACTCAAAATGGTTAAAGATTATTTTGAACCTATTTATTCCCTACTAGGATATACAAGACCAAATATTTATTACAGAGATGCATATCGGTTCCTATATATGATTTCATATACATTATATGATTATGGAATTGTATCTTCTCCCTATCCAACTACGATAGATAAATTGATTCATGGTAAAAAACATGATTCTGGTTATAGATTAATATACAAGTTTTTAAAAGATAAGGATACTTACGAAACTACAGAATCGGGAAAAGCAACATTATTCTGGAATGACGTTATTCATCTACTTGATAAGAACTTAAGAACTGGAGTAATAGATCAAAATAAATATAATACAATATTACGAGAACTTTATGAAATAAAAGTTGGCGAAAAATGGGAGGAAAATCTATTTAATCCCGTTAGAAAGTTCGATTGGTTAGATTATTCTAATACCAATTTTGGAAAGTTTTTTATAGATTTATTCAAAACAGAGCCTTTCAAAACTTTTTGGGGGGGTCTATCCAAAACATATATTTCTGAACTCTTGTTTGGCAATTATGCTTACGTATCAGCTCAGATTTCAGGAGGGGGGGAAGCTAGTATTTCAAAATTAATAGAAAGTATATGTCGAGTCCTTAGTCTAAGTCAAGAAGATTTTGATTATACTATTTCTGATGATGTATTAAGAGTAATGAAAGAGACATATATTATGAAAATAAAAATATATATTAAAAATTATAAAATGAATATGGATCTCCCACGAAGTTTTGATTTAGATCCTTTCAATGAAGAATTATTTTTTGATACTAAACTTGATGTGTATATCTATGTATATTTATCATATTTAGTGCACAATAATATCTATTTTACCCAAGCAGAAAATGTAAATGATTTAATGGCTAATTTTAGACAGTTTTTACCACTTCCGTGGACATCGTCTGCGCCAACCTTAAAAGCGACTGCTGATGAGATTCTTAGGTATATTGATGATAACATAAAAGATTATTACTATACGGATATTTCTTATGAAGATTTTGCACGAAAAAATGAGATTTATCAACAAGCATTATATTACATTAACAAATATATTACAGATTTTAAATTATCTCAAAAATCAAGTTATGAGCTTCTTTCAAAATACGAATTTACTTCTATTACTCAACTATTACAACATGCGAAATATATGTCAGAAGAAGTCTTTGAAAACCTAATCAATGAGATTTTCAGCGCGAGTAAAACTGCTAAAAAAACCTTAGGATTATATAAGAAATATTATGCAAAAGATCCTGAAATAGTAGATATCTTGGCTCCTTATCGTTTGACTGCTAGTCAAATGACTAAATTTGATGGTATTTCCATAGATCACTTCAAGGAATTTATAGAATATGCACATGAAGCAGACGCTTTTAATTTGTATCTTTATGGTAAAGAAGCTCTTTCTGATAAAGATTTCTCCGAGAGTTTTATTGAATTGATTGAAAGAATTCAAGAAAATGAATTTTTTGATCCTAATAAAAAGTCTCACACACACCGTACGTCTTACGTAGATACGACTGAAATCCTTCGATCAATGGGGGAATATCTTACTCATGAAAAACCTAGTTTGGGAAAGGCTCAAGTAACCCAAAACTCTTATAGATATTGGAACGCATTTATAGACCTTTATCTGCATGAATTAAAGGGTATGAATAAATTTGCGATAAGAGATTTTAAACCCCGATGGAATTCAGAAACTTCTGGGAATTTAGATTCCCATTTTATAAATACATTTCCTCAGATAATCGTTTATTGTTTAAATGAATTAGCCGTTTTGGAAGCTGGTATAGATATCAAAAAGGATAAAATAGATATGAATGGGGGGGCTTTCAATGAAAAAGAAGCAGTTGAAATTAAACCTAGAAAGATGTATATTTTACTTTTTGATTTACTACTGAATGTAGAGAGTTCTGAATGGCATAGAAGATTGGAAAAGAATATTAATTTAGAAACTGATTATGAAGTAGATTTGCCAGATATTTATAAAATGTTTTTTATCGATTTTTGGAAAATTGGAAACATTAAAAACTTTCTGGAAGATTCCGGCTATTCCGAGAACCAAATTGAAGATTATGAAAATAAAATAAAATCTTTACAAACACAGATTGGAGACTTGATTCCTACTCCCTAGATTTTTTTTTATTTTTCTATTATTTTATAATAAGCATTATTTTATTGTAAATTAATATCAAATTATGGAAAGAAAAGAAATTAATCATGAGGATATAAGATTATTAGAATTATTAGAGATTGCTACTCAGAAAAAAGCCAAACAAATGTCAAGAATGTCTTCACGATTTTCTCTCACAAAGCATCACTTTGGTTTCTGTGTTTCTGATGGAGCTGTAACTGTTATATCATTCTATAATTTGAATCTAACATCCTTTCCGAGTCCAATTTTGGAATTTAAGAATCTCTCTCTCTTAGATTTAGAAGGAAATCCAAATGTTAAATTGCCTCCAGAATTATGCCATCTCAAATCACTTAAGGAATTACGATTAGCCTATAATAATTATGAGAATATACCATCTTTTTTTTCGAAATTCTCGTCTCTTGAGGTTTTAGATCTACATGGTAATAAATTATCTGAAATTCCTGCTCCTGTAAATAAATTAAATTCAATAAAATATTTATTCTTAAATAATAATTTAATAAATGATTTTGGTAACATTATACTTAATTGTTCAGCATTACAAGGTATATCTTTAAACCGTAATATGATTGCTCACTTTCCCCACTTATTATTAAAATGTATAAATTTAGAGTATCTTGATTTAGAATATAATAATATATCATCCATACCCTCTTCTATTAGCAGATTATCTTCTCTAGAAAGATTTTTACTCTCAGGAAATAATTTAAGATATTTGCCAGAAACTATTGGAGATTTAAGATTGCTTCAAATACTTACTGTAGGATCTAATAGATTACATTCTCTCCCCTCTTCAATAGGGAACTTAACAAATTTAAAATACTTATCTGCACCTGCAAATATGCTAGAAACATTACCAGATACTATCGGGAATTTACATAAATTAGATTCATTGATATTATCTAAAAATAATCTTAAAGAGTTGCCACCGAATCTAAATAAGCTTAGGGCGCTCTCATGTATAAATTTAGATGGGAATCCAAACTTGAGATTAACATTGATACAAGAAAATTTCATAAAAGCGATTAAGAAGAATTATTGGCAGAAATGGTCTAAATCAGCAATTAAGAAACTTAATAATATTCGGGATGATTTAGGCGAGTTTTCATAGTTAGATGAAAACTTGATTTGTTTTTCTTAAGATTTAAATAAAGTAAATATATATCTAATTTGCAAAATTAATATTATTATAACAAAAATAAAATATAATTGGGCTGTTTGGGTAATGGTAGAAAATTGGGACGGAAAGAGTTGCTCAGAGTGCGGAGGAACTACATTCAGGCTTGTCCATGATGAGTGGATGAAGAGGATCTTCTCCTGGATCAAAGATCAATTAAAGATGTGCGAATCTTGTGGTGCAAAGTTTCTGGTATGCGAAAACTGTGGAAATTTATATACACGTGTACATCCAGCATTAGAACAGTGGGAAGTCTCTGAAGAATGTCCCTCCTGTGGACATGTAGACCCAGATGTAAAAGCGTGGGATGGTGTATCCGCGCGGTAATATTTACATTTTTTTTCTTATTTTTAAAAAAGTTTATCTTAAAATTTGGAAATAATGATCTAAGTTTATTTTTCCCTTACTAAAACAAAGACTTTTTCGTAGTTTCTCTCATACATGCACGAATGTAAGAGAAGATTTAAAGGTTTCGTAGTAAAGTAGAAGCAGAAAAGTGCAAAAAAATACTCGGTACTGTTTAGGTGCTGGTAGTTCAAATCAGGAATATTAGTGTAACAATACATTAGAAATTTTTTATGAAGATGAGATGTATAATAATATTGAATTCCTCCCTCTAATTCTTGATTATTATAACTCTGAAATTAATGAACTCCCAACAACTTCAATCTCTTTTTTAGTAATTCTTTCAATTTGCATCCTATCATTATTATTATTCTTCATAAGAAAAAATCGTAAATTCACTATAGAGAAGGTTATAATAAAATATTAAGAATAGAAAAAAATAAAAAAACAAGAAAAAAAATTTAAGAAATTAATTATATTTATGTTTTTTCTTCAACAGAGTTGTATATCCAATAACACCAAGCGGTAGGGCAATCAATGTAATTAATAGTATAAACAGAGACGAGTTTTTACTTGAGAATCCTAAATTTTCTCCGCTATTTGAAGGATTTTTGCTTGGCACAAAAAATGGAGAAAATGGTGAGAGCAAAGGAATATTATACATAAATTGTGAAATTCCGATACTACAATCTGTCAAGTTTATTCCATCATTAACATAAACCTCAACTCGATAATTACCAGAGATCCTAAGTTCGAAATTTCCTTTAAATTTTGTATAATCGGAAAACTCTTGCTTTTGCATAAGTATCGTTTCTAAAAACTCTCCATTGTGATAAATATTCGCGTATACCGTTCCATCGTATAAAGGTCTATCTCCCAATGCAGAAGTTATAGACGCTGAAATCTCTATCTCTCGATTACTAGAAGTGCCCGAAATGGAAAAATCTGTATTTAATTCATAACTCGTGCTAAATGAAATAGGATATTCTGCAACTTTATCTAAGTTCTCATACACGCATATATTTGCATAAATCATCGGAAAATTGTTCGATTCTAAAGGTACGTGAGCATTATATTCGTAGCTTCCGTTAAACAAACGCTCGAAAGTATGAATTCCCAGTTGTTCACTTTCAATTTTAACCGTAGCATAGGATCCTAATTCTTCCAAGACAATATTGCATATTGATACTGAAATCTGATTTTCTCCTTCTAATAATATTTCAGGGCTCATATCTATTTCGTAGCGGTACTCATCTTCAGTTGCCATTTCTGTTAGCCATCTCAGAACTTCAAAACTCATAGATATATGATTAGGAGTTAAGTATAATTTATTTTCCATTTCACTATATATATTATGAATTAAAGTGTGCGTTTTATCCGTGTCAAATTGAATCTTGAGATTTAACAATTGGTCAATTTTATAGCAATAATAAATATTTTCGATATTTATATAATCCATAGTTTGAATAACAAAGTTCTCAATCTTTTGATCATTCAAATTGTATTCCTCAAGTATTTTCGATGTTTTAATTGCATAATATGTATTCTTAAGCACTATTTCAGATATTTCGGAATATTCAGGTTCATAATATTGTAAATCAACATATTCTAAAATATTTCTGAAAATATAGACATTAATAGCATTTAAATCTATATTCGCATCGGAAAGCTCTCCCAATCCCAAATAATCCATAAGAAAATCAATAGTTTTTACTGCAAAATAGGTTTGCTCGAAGAAAACCATTTTTTCTTGATCATCAATAGGTCGTTCTGTCCAATATTCAAACGGTAAAAATGCTCCGAAGTAATTTGATTGTGGATCAAGTATCTGACAGTGTTCGATACTTTCTAATAATTTTGTAAGATTATTGGAAAACGCAAAATCGTCTAATTTAAAAAGCTTCTCTAAAGATAGCAAGGCTTCATAAGTAAACTTATGGTTAACCATATAATCAATCTGCTCAATATAATCATGCATACCTATATTAAAAAATTCTACGGGAGGCACTCGGAAGAGTTCACAGGAATGTGAATCATCTATATATCCATAAAAGCCCTTGTATTCATTTCCCTGTAAATCATAATATGCTTCAGAAATGGATTCATACAGCTCATTTAACTGAAGATCGCTAATTCGCTCATATCTCCAGAAAGACTCTACAATGGCATAAATTTGCTCCAATTTTGTATATTCTCGTGAAATGATGCTATACCCATTCCCACTTTTGAATAAATCCATTGCATTAGCGATATCCTGCGTATCTTCAGCACCTAAATCATTTAGCCTCGAACAACTCAATAAAGACCTAATAATTTGAAATGTATCGATCAATTCGTAAAAACCAAAAGTAGGGGAAGAATCCCAAATCCCCAAGCTATTTCTATTAGAAAGAAGAAATTCTAATACTGTTGCTTCATTTATACCAGAAAATTCCGTTAAAATAGATAATTCTAAGCCAATAGCAGTCGCACTATAGAGAGAATAATTATTGTACGGAGCAAGTTCTACACATTCGAAATATCCCTCTGTATCATGATATGCATTATCTAAAAACGAATGGAATGCGTCCACATTAATAACCTCCCACATATCAAATATATCTAAGGTATTCAAAGCATAATAACTAGAAATCATATTGGGACCAAAAATTCTCAGAGAATGATAATCTGGATCTTGGTCATTTTCAAAAGATCCGTAGAAATCAAGAATCGGATCAAGATTCTGAAGACTTTCGATGAAGGAGATAATTTGTGTCTTCTGTATGCTATAACTCATCCACGAATCCATTAATAGATTCAAGGTTTTAACCGCAAAGTATGTATTATCTAAAGTTGCCACATTAAAATATTGATGGAGAGACTCATTATATTGTTGCCCTATAAATCCGCCTTCTGTTGTATCAAAACAATCCCAAATAAAATCAATGAAATCTTGTATCTGAGGCTCGATCAAGTCTAATTTCCCAATTAATTCTAAAGATAAGATTGCATAACAATTTACTTCCAATAATGAATTTAGGATAGAGAAATCTAGCTCGAAATCCGTATCAAGATATCTTTCAGCATAAGTATCAATAAATAATCCCATAGTATCATCGAAATAACTCATGATTATATCTGCCATTTCCTCAGGGTTAATAAGTGTTAATTGTTCTGTTACATTTAAAATTGAGAGTACATAATATACTCCTTGAAGAGAAGACTCATAATAAGACGGAAAATACCCATAGGTTGCATATTCATCCAGATAGTAAGCAAATAACTCATCTATTATATCGGAGGTTTGCGTTCCAATGTCTTGCACCGAAATTTTGATGACACAGCTCCTTTCATATCCTAATGTATCATTAACATGAATTGTAAACCAATAGTCACCTACAAGAAGAACTGATGTATTAGTTATAATACCTTCATTATTGATTGTAAAACAACTTGTTCCTGTTAGCCAATACTGATCGATTCCCGAAGGATCAAATGCGTTCACATCATACATAAAGGAGTATCCAAATTTTATAAATTGATCTCTTGGCATTTGAACCCAAGTAGGAGGAGCGGAGTCTTCTCCAAAATATACAGATAATGTTTCATCATCATAGTTTGCGGTCACAATATCATTATATCCATCATTGTTGATATCCCCTACTCCTATATCCTCCGGGGACTCACCTACTGATCGTATAATCTGAGGATTCCAATCCTGAATAGTGTCATTCCAAAGTAGAATTGAAATTGTATCATCCATGTTATTTGGAGTAACAATATCGTTTAATCCATCATCATTTACATCATCGAGCGCAACGCTTTTTGGATCATTGCCAACTTCACGAAAACAACACGGATTCCAGTCATCAAGTATAGTATTCCATGTCATAATGGATACTTGATCTTCAATTGCAATTATTATATCATTATACTCATCATTATTGGCATCTCCAATACATATTGATTCCGGTCCATTTCCCGTGGCTTTATCAATAGGCAAATTCCATTCTTGAGTTAGATCATTCCAAGTAAAGATAGAAATTGTAGAGAATAAAGAATTAACCACCACAATTTCGTTAAGACCATCATTGTTCACATCCCCTACCTTAACATCTAAGGGACCACTTCCCACAGGGAGATCAATAGCTGGATTCCACCCTTGAGCTACTTCATTCCAAACTGATACCGTAAGAGAATGAAGCATAAAATTAATGGTTACAATATCATTATACCCATCATTGTTGGCATCTCCAATTACAATAGTATCTGCCACCACACCCTCATGAGTTAGTGCGGGGTTCCATTCAGAGGAAGTTTCATTCCAACAAAAGATGTTGAGGTCACTCAAAAAATTTCCCACTACGATATCATTATAATTATCGTTATTTACATCGCCCACGGCTCCGCAACATGGGAATAAGCCTCCGACCCCGTATAAAAGAGGATTCCAATCTTGAATAGAATCATTCCAAGTAACAAGCGTAAACGGAAAACTCAACGAGCTTATAACAAAAATATCATCTATATCATCATTATTTACATCTTCGATGATGACTTCGGAAGGACATCCCCCTATTTCTATTACTTGTTGATTGCTCCATTCTCCAGAAGCTTCATAAAGAGTTGAAGAAAAGTTTTTTATCCCTTGATTTTTCAATTCTGTATTTTTTGTCGGCATATTAGACTCGGAAAATAAAATTGAAACACTTAGCACTGCTAATAATACCAAAAAAATTACTCTAATGTATCTATTATTCATTTTGCAAATGCTTTTTGATTGAATTAGAAGTGATTATCTTTTAGCCTATTTAAATAAAAAAATAATTTTGAAGCATATTTGATGTAAATGATCTATAAACTTCTGAAGGGTTATTTTACTGACTATGAACTAAGGGATGGGGTTGATATTGATAATAATCACTAAATGAGATAACAAGAAGAAATTCTAAAGAGAATCTTCTTTAAATTTCTATAAGTTATTGATAGTAGAGTTTGAAGCATGAAAGACAGTAATTTCGTTTATTTTTATTCATTTAATAAATGATTATAGAAATTGATTAAAAATATAAAAAAATGTTTAGAGAGAAGAACTTAAAAATCCTAAAATACCTATAGTAAGATGTTATTTTTAAAAAAAAGGAGGGAAAAACAAATAAGGTTCCAATACAGAAAAAAAAAGGTTTGTCAGGCGATTTGCATTCTATATAGATGTGGGAACCTATTTGATTGTGTGCAAGATAATGACATTTTTATTGTTTATAAAAAAAGACAGTATTTGAATTTTCTAATTTATAAAAGACTGTTGATAAAATATGAGAAGCTTTCCATATTAATTTTCGTATAGTAATCGCCTCAAACTAATGCAGTCTT
>SHMU01000007.1 GCA_008080765.1 Promethearchaeota archaeon
CTTTTTATTAAAAGAACAATAGTATTCAAGGAAGATATTGATTAATATAGTGTCTACGTTTAAGGATATTTTATTCTACTATGAATTACACTAAATATTGAACACAATATTACTTTAATCTTTTTCTTAATAAATAATACTTAAAAATAGAAATTATCGTTTTGAGTATTATAACCATAATGAAACATAAAAACAATTTCAGATATATTCTACATCTCGAATAGCTTTTTTAAGGGAGTCCTTTTTCTCTGAAGGGATGAGTTCAGCTGCATTCGCTAAAAAGTCTAAGAATGAGTTAATACTCCGTTTCATTCGGTTCATTGCGGTGTTTGTTTGTACAATTCTATTTTCGATAGCATGTGAAGTCAAAAAAGCTCTAAGTTTCTGTGCATTAAGCTTGCTTTCAATCTCATGAATATCAATTGCTAGATCAATAAATAGATAGTTCGTAAAATCTAAAATATCTTGCAATTTATCCTCAATTGTTTTTTCGCTTAGTTTTTTTTGTCGTAAAGTCATTTCGAACAAACCTAAGAGTTGATTGTGGGTATCTGTCAATTCATTCTCTGATTCGATTAATCCTTGATTCTTATCAAATTGCTCGTTAAAAGCATCCCAGTCTCCACAACTTTCCCCGAAGGGAGAATAGAGCGCGTTGGGGTGAGCTAGACATTGCTCACTACACGGGGAGCAATCTTGGATTAATTCGTAAAAATTGATTCTGAGTATATTAAAAAATTTGTTTACCCAATCGATTAAGACAATTAATTTAAAATATATGTCTTCTTTTAAACCCTCCAAAGCATCATCGATCCAGTCATTCGTGATAGTAGAATTCAATGTTTCAATGGTTTTTAATGAATTAATCTCTAAATTCGAATTAATTAATTTATTTGTAACTGCCGTACTTATTTTCATACAAAATTTTAGAAAGAGGTCATTTTGAAAGTAATAATTGAAGATTGAGGAAGGAGTTCCGAACTCGTTTATTAGTGATAATGCGAAATCACTCGTTAGTTCATAAATGAAATGATTCTTCTTGGTATGTTCTTCTTTGTTCGGAAAAAAATAGAGCGGATCTTGATTTGCATTATAAAATTGGATTTTTGGAGTGCTCTTTTTAATGAGATGTTCTAACTTCAAGAGGGTAGTGAAAAGGTGAGTGGTGAAAAGATATATCTGCTGTACGTTCTCTTTGAAAAACTCCTTCTCTATGCTTAATCTATCTAGAGAATCCTTTGATTCAATCTGTTCACGTACCCAGAAATTTTTTAAGAAATTTATTAATCTCTGAGGTTCAAGGAGTCCCGCTATTTTAAGATAAATCTTATACTTTTTCCTTAACTGGTATAAGTTAAATGCAAGTTGTACGTATAAGTTGAAATCAAAAGGTGTAAACTTTAGTAAATAACTTGTCAATATAGCGGAACTATGAAAATATCCTCCCATTTGAAGCAAAGATGCAAGGAAAATATAGGGATGAATATGATAGGGATGAAGTTCAATGCTTTTTAAAAAACAGTTGATTGCTCCATAGTACTGCTTTAATCCCATTAAAATCTCTCCTTTAGTAATGAACCCCGGAGCAAATTTCGGTACTTTTTTAATGAATTTATTAATATGGAGCAATGCTTTCTTATTTTTCCCTTCTCTATGAAGATCTTGTGCTTCAATATAAAGTGGTACACTATTTTGTAAAGTAGAATGTAAGTTAGCATAATTTTGAATATATCCCTCCAAAAACTGATTTTTTAACTTTCCAGAGGCGTAAATCTCCTTTAAATGTGATATAAGTGACATTATATTAATTTTAACTCCTTTCGGTAAATTAAAAAACACAGTATCTTTGATACTGAAGCGAGGGTCAGTGGATGTTAAAGGTGTGATCTCGTCAATAACTTTCTCCACTTCGCTAAAGGAAAGATTTGGAAGACCTTTTGCATTAGAACCTCCCTTGAAATCGGTAAAATCTATGTAATATTCTGATTTTTCAAAAAGACTTTCCATCTCGTCCATATCAAAACCCAAATCTTGGAAAAGGTCATACAACGACATCGGTAATTTATATCCGGAGAAATAGAGAGCTTGATAAAAAAACAAAAATCGTAGAACCACTCGATCGGCATGCTCTTCACGTTGCAAATACTTTATGAGTTTAGAGGGAAGTGTAGTAAATTGGAAATAATTTGAAATTACAACTACAATATTAACAAAACTTTGCTTATCTTCCGTTATTTCAATTAATCGAAGAATTGCTTCAACAACAAGGTTTTCAGGATAGCTTTCCATTCTACTAATAAATACATCGGTATCCGCCTTACTTACCTTGTCGAGTGCGCTCTTATTGGCAAAGCTGATAAATTCCTCGGATATGATAGTAATCATATCCTTATAGTTTTTTGACATCTCTATAAATAATATTTGAAAAAATATTAATTATTAGCTTAAGTTTTTTGGATTCCCTGCACTTGAAAGAACGGGATTCTTGATTCATGAACACTGCACCATGGGGCAGCTTGTATGCTCTCCACAAGCGTGACTTTCCGTTTTAT
Source organism: Promethearchaeota archaeon (assembly GCA_008080765.1). Classification (GTDB taxonomy): domain Archaea; phylum Asgardarchaeota; class Lokiarchaeia; order Sigyniarchaeales; family SOKP01; genus TEKIR-8. Next base: position 2,553 of record SHMU01000007.1, read on the forward strand.
CTGTGGGAAGGATAAACTTGGTATCGTTCATCAACCAATGAAAGAGCTTCTTGGATAATAAGCTCTGAGGGGTATTCAAAATAGTAATGATAAAACATTTAAAAATCCCATATGCAGCCTAACCAAGTTATCTATGTATTTTTGGATTCAATGTAGTAATGGATGAAACATTCAAAATTCCCCTAATGGAGTGTATATTCTGGTGGCTTTAGCAGTAAAAATGAACTGAATGCTGTTTTATTCATTTATTTATCTTTCTGTAATTGCATTCGGAAAATTTAAGCGTTATAATTAAAATATTTAACATCAAGGTTCCCCCGAAAAACGAATCAATACATAATAAATCCCTTCATGTAGAAAAATGAACCAGCACGTATTAGTTCTGAGCATGTAGATTCGATTCTATATCACCTGCTCACATAAACTTTTTCAAAAATACTATTTGCTCCCTTGAATCTCAACTATTTTTGATAGGGTATGGAATATGTAGAAAAAAAAATGGAATCTCATTGATCATTCAATTATAATACTAGCTGAATAAAGTAGATTAGGTATATTCTATATCTCGAATAGCTTTTTTAAGAGAGTCTTTTTTCTCTGAAGGGATAAGTGCAGCTGCATCCGCTAAAAAGTCTAAGAATGAGTTAATACTCCGTTTCATTCGGGTATTTTCGGCTTTTGATTGAATAATATTTTGGTCAATAGCATATGAAGTCAAAAAAGTTGTGAGCTGGAGTTTATCAAGCTTATTTCCAATTTCATGACTCTCAATTGCCAATTCATAAAAAATATAATCTAAAAAATCCAAAATATCTTGCATTTTATCATCAATTGTTTTTTCACTTAATCTTTGCTGATATAAAGCGATTTCAAACATTTGTAAGAGTGGTAAGTAGTTTTCATTGAACATATCTTCTAATTCGTTTAACACTTGTTCTTCGTTAATAAGGTCGTCATAATCATCCCATGATACACAACTTTCCTCGAAGTTAGCATATTGCTCGTTAGGGTGAGATAAACATTGCTCAGCACACGGGGAACACTCGTGCATGTATTCGTGAAAAAGAGCTCTGATTGCATCATAAAATTCGTTTACTCGCTCTATTAAATCAAATAACTCAAAATAGAAATCTTTTTTTAAACCTTCTAAGGCATCATCAATCCACTCATTCGTGATAGTAGAATTCAATGTTTCAATGTGTTTTAATGAATTAATCTCTAAATTCGAATTAATTAATTTAGTTGTAACTGCAGTACTTATTTTCATACAAAATTTTAAAAAGAGGTCATTTTGAAAGTAATAGTTGAAGATAAATGGATGGCTTCCAAACTCTTCTATCAGTAATAATGCTATATCAATTGCTAGTTCATAAATAAAATGATTCTTCTTGGTATGCTCTTCTTTGTTCGGAAAAAAATATAATGGTCTTTTAATTAACTCATTGAAAGGGATTTTTGCAGTACTCTTTTTAATAAGATATTCTAACTTCAAAAGAATAGTGAAAAGTCGAGTGGTGAAAAGATATATCTGCTGTACGGTCTCTTTGAAAAGCTCTCTTTCTACGTTTAATCTATCCAGAGAATCCCTTGATTCGACCCGTTCACGTATCCAGAAATGTTCCAAGAAATTTATTAATCTCTGAGGTTCAAGGAGTCCCGCTATTTTAAGATAAATCTTATACTTTTGCCCTAATTGATATAAGTTAAACGCAAGTTGTATGTATAAGTTGATATCAAAAGATGTAAACTTTATTAAATAACTTGTTAATATAGCGGAACTATGAAAATATCCTCCCATTTGAAGCAAAGTTGCGAGGAAAATATAGGGATGAATATGATAGGGATGAAGTTCAATGCTTTTCAAAAAACAATTGACAGCTCCATAATATTGTTTCGATTCCATTAAAATCTGTCCTTTAGTAATGAACCCCGGAGCAAAGTTCGGTACTTTTTTAATGAAATTATTAATAAAGAGTAGTGCTTTTTTATTTTTCCCTTCTTTATGAAGTTCTCTCGCTTCAATATAAAGCGATACATTGTTTTTTAAAATAGAAGATAATGTTCCATAATCTTCAATATATGCGTCTAAGAACTCTGTTTTTAACGTTTTAGAGGTGTAAATCTCCTTTAAACGGCTTATAAGTGTCATTATATTTATGTTAACTCCTTTCGGCAAATTAAAAAGCACGCTATCTTTGGTATTAAAGAGAGGGTCGGTGGGTGATAATGGTGTAATTTTCTCAATAATTTTTTCCACATCTCTAAAAGAAAATCTTTCAAGGTTTTTGTCATTGAAATTTCCCATGAAATCGGGAAAGGTCATGTAATAATCTGATTTCTCAAAAAGATCTTCCATCTCATCCATATTAAAACCCAAATCCTCAAAAAGTTCATATAATGATATCGGTAATTTATAACCTGAAAGATAAAGAGCTTGGTATAAAAATAAATATCGCAAAAGCATATAGTCTGCATACTCTTCATTTTGCAAAAACTTTATAAGTCTAGAGGGAAGTGTTGCAAATTGGAAATAATCTACAATTACGACTAAAATATTAATAAAGCTTTGATCATCTTCCGTTATTTCAATTAATCGAAGAATTGCCTCGACAACAAGGCTTTCAGGATAGCCTTCCATTCTACTAATAAATGCATCGACATCCTCCTTATTTATCATATTGAGCGCTTTTTTATTGGCAAAGCTGATGAATTCCTCGGATATGGTAGTAATTAGATCTTCATTGTAATTTGACATATCTAAAAATAATTAATTTTTGAAAAAATATTAATTCTCATTTATTCTTTGATTAAGCTAGTAACTTAAATGCGTCATATCCTATTAACTTTTTCCCATCTGTATTATTAGTGTTCTATTGAATGTGGAGCGCCTCTATATATCAGCTGATATAGCACTTTAGCTGTTTCACACTTTCTTCATTTTTTTTTAAAATAATAAACAGAAAATATCAAGGTAATAAAGCAGTATTGCCCTTCGCTATGTCTCCACATACATCCTTTTAAAGGAAGTCCTTGTTATCATCCCAATATCTGGTCTTACTGATCCATCACTTCATGCACGTTTGGAGATATCCTTGGGGGGGTCTGGAGCATTCTAGATGCAAGCAGACCCTACTACGTTTTGTATTTTCACGATAAAATTTAGAGGTCTATTTTTCGGTTCTCGTAAAAATACTAAGCGATATTTTTTAATTTTAGAAATAAATACATTGCGGTGAGCAATTAGAAAATAGTATTTCTTCTTGATTTTCGCCTTCACTACCTCATTCTTCCTAAACTTGGTTTGTGGAATGCCATCATAGTTCTTTTCAACAATCTATCGTTTCTGTGGGTATATTCCCACATAATTCCGGTTGATTTCAGAAATATATGAATATTCTTATAATTTGACCGTATAATTTGACCAGTTTCACATTCTCTTTTATCATAAGATAGCTATACATCACCAAGCTATGTGCATGGAAGCCATAATTCATGATAATGATGAATAAGCTGTCGAAAAATCTCATTTTTGGCACTTGGAAGGCTCTAAGATCTATTCATTTTTGAAGGTAGAGTAAAAGTAATCCACATCTTTAATATGAGTTCCTGATTTAAAATTATAGGCTCATTAATACAAATCATGCTGCTGGGACGAATTGCAAAAGGAGATATTTTTTAAAGAATTTCGAGATTATAAATCAGCATGTTACCTGCTTTTAAACTTACTTTATAGATACCATGATTCATCTCACGTTCATTTTGGCCTTGTACTAAGTTTTCAGCAACATGCTTAATGGATGTCCTTCAATTGACTATAAGCCCGTAAAATTATGTTTTTACTACCTCTTCTTCACTTGGGGTGCAAATTCAGACCTAACTGATCAAAAAAACCATGACTAGTGCGTTTTATTTGGCGAACAACATCCCTTAGCATGTGTCTGGGGTCTTATTACTTGCATTTGGGATTGTTGGATTAGTTTTAGGTATACTTGCAAGAAGGGTAAGGAGGAGAGCACTTCAAAGCGAGTCAAACAATGTACTTATAAAAAGTGCGGGAATTTTTTCCATATTAGGTATCATTTTAAGTATTGCAGGGGCAATTCTTGGAGGGTTATTCTCATATCTTCCCTTCTTTATTTCAATGAGAAATCTTTTACCCCTTAATTTCTACTGATTTTTTTCGCTTTAATTTAAGGACTAAAAAGGAAAAAAGGTCGAGATGTAACTCTAACCTATTTTTACGTAAGGCCTTTCTCTCTAAATTAATTTCAAATCTTCCTTAATGTAGGATTATTAATTCTTAATTTGATTTTACATTTGAAATCCATCAGAATCCAAAAGATGAAAAAATATTTATGTTAAACTTCCTATTTAGAATATGACTTTTTCACTTATTCAAATTAAAAGAATTCAACAATTAATCTTAATAAAATAAAAATTTAAGGATAAAAGACCCTACTATAATTGTGGTGAAAAAATAGATAATACAAACCATAACTTTTGTAATATTTGTGGTGTCGCATTAAAAAGAAATCGGGAAAATGCACAATCAGAGAGGGGCTCTCCTCCTATGCTACCTATCTCTGCTGGTTCTTTCCATTCCATTTCTCGTCCAATCAATCCTGATAATCAACAAGTTCCTTATCAACACGGATTCCAACAGCAAGCTCAATCGAGAGAGGGAGGGGCACCGGGTAAGGAATCAAGAAACTGTTTTCGCTTGTCAATTGTATCCTTTTTATTAGCCGTGATTTCTATTATTATAACTATCCTTATGTATCTAATTGTAGACGCATTGACATACTATGAGTATGATATTTATGAAATATGGTTTTATGTTAATGTAGTTTATTAATTCGCACGATTTATGACTCCCAGACCGACTATGGTTTTAGAAGACGGTCCAAGAATTTTGGCACATGTATCCGGGATCTTATTGCTCGCATTAGGAATTTCAGGTCTTATTTTAAGCATCTTTGCGAGGTTGATAAGAAGGACCGCACTTCATCAAGAATCAAATAATATTTATGTAAAGAGTGCTGGAATTATTTCGATATTAGCAATAATTTTAAACATAATTGCAATAGGACTTGGAGGACTTTTCTTTTATTTTCCATTCTATCTTTCAATGAAAAATTAAATTTGATTGTAATTATCCTAATCTTTTGAGCATTGTTTATAGATAAAGACTGATTCAAAGACGGAAAAGAATGTCAAGATTTACCTTAAGGGATGGTACCAACATTTGGTATAAACTTAAAGGCAAGGGACCGCTTTTAGTGTTAAATCACGGATATACTTCCAGCCATCAAAATTTTACGGATATTATTTCTCTTTTAAAGAATGAATTTAGGTGCTTAAGTTGGGATTGTAGGGGGCATGGAAAATCCGATAAACCCATAGGAAATACCTATGAACAGACAGCCCAGATGTATTCCCTCCCACAATTTGTTGAGGATTGTTATGAGCTTTTAATTCGACTAGAATTTATAGGCACGCCTAAATCAGAGAAGCTTTTTATGTATGGTGTGAGTATGGGAGGTATTTTATCTCAACTTTTTGCGATAAAGTACGAACATACTCTTAGAGCGCTTGCATTAGGAGCAACGACTTCAAACCTCAATCATCCCTTTTCAAAGGAACGTATGTCAGGAAATATTCCATTAACGAGAAACGGAAAGAAACTGAAAGCCCGTTTAGGATTTTCAAAAAAATTTTTAGAAGATCATCCCGATTTTCTAAAGAAAAAAATTACACAAAACTTTTTCATTATGGATGATGAACTTCTCGTGATGCCCGAAAATGTGCTTAAACCGTTTGATCTGGAAAAACACTTACAAAAACTTACCATTCCCGTAATAATCTTTCATGGAGAGAAAGATTTAGTTATGAAAATAGAATATGGGAAAAGATTGTCGCAAGTAATTCCGAATTCTGAGTTCTATCCTTTTCCGGAAGTGGGTCATAATATCAATGGAGAAATCCCCCGGATTATTGCTCATCGTTTAAAGAACTTCTTCTTAAAAATAGAGCATTAAGACCATTCTCCATTGTAAAAAAACCTTCTTCTATAAATTAAAAAGGTTAGATATAAAATTATTCAAAACATTTCATCTATAATAATATTGACCAAGAAGATTAGACCTAATCTATTTTTCAACTATAATGCGAGTATTATATATCTGTACAGGAAATAGTTTTCGCAGTGCCGTAGCAGAGGCGCTCACCAGACTATATCATCCCTCCTGGGAAGTTGAATCTGCGGGTACCCACCCCGCCTCCCATATTGCCCATAATGGCAAGGAACTGCTGGAAAGAGTAGATGCTAGTCAATATGTGAAACTATACCCCGATAAAATATCTCAGCGGGCGATTGACGAGGCGGATGTTGTTGTAGTATTCAAGCAAGAGCATGCAGATTACATCATAGACAATCTCGAGATTTCAAAAGATAAGGTGATAAACTGGGATATTGATGACCCGATAGGTCCCACAATAGAGCCAGAAGAAGCATTTGAGGAAATCAAAAAGAAAGTAAAAGAGTTCTCTATTCCTATTAAAAAATAGATGGTATGAATTCAGTCAATATTATAGATTCCCAATTAAGGTAATTTTTTTTGAGTATAATACGATTCACAGGACTCTAAATCTGGTATGTTTATCCCAAGCGGTCTTTCAAGAACATGCTCTTAGAGTCAAAGTGATTCGAACCATGGATGGGTTTCAATACATTTTAAACATTCTTCTAACGTTCCCTCCTTAAGGGTTGTCCAATTTGAATTATGACGTTGCCAATCCGCGGTACATTGAGTCCAATTCTTGTTGAATATTGTAATTCGGGCTAATATCATTTCATTATATTTCCCATCAATTAAAGGTTTAATGAATATCTTATTAGGATCATCCCATCCGAATGGTTTATAAAGATGATAGAAATATATCCTTCCTCCTCGAATATGTATTCGATTAACTTTCTCCTTTAACTTTTCCGAGGCATCAACATATGATTTAACCTTTTTTAAGAGCTCAGATTTTTCGGATGAAGAAAGTTTGATAGGTTTTGGATTATATACCCATTTTTTTTTTGAAGGCATTTAATTAAATCATTAAGAAATATTCCTTAAAAGATTTAATATTATAGATTATGGTATAATCTCGTTATAAATCCTCATGTATTTTCTTAAAATATCACACCTAAAAGATTAGAAATTCTTTCAGAATGTTTATAACAATCTTTTTATTTTTTCTTCTAGCATCTGAGCTTTTGGCGAATTATGTATGCCCATTTTGAGTAAAATGTCTAAAGCATTGTTATACTTTTCTAAGGCTCCTCTAGCCTTACCTTGCTTTTCGTAAATCGTCCCAATCTTAAGTAAAATGTCCGCTCTTTCTGATGAGAGATCTAATTCATTGTGGTATTTTAGAACCGTCTCATAACATTTTTTTGCTTTTTTCAAATACTCCTCTTCTTCATAAATTGTTCCTATTTGAGTAAGAAACATCTGAAAACTAGAAAGATCTTTTAATTTTTTCGCAACTCTAAGAGCTTCTTTTAATGCGGGCAATGCTTTCTCATTTTTTTTTAGAGTGCGATGAATTTCACCAATACGATTCAGATCCTTCATTTTTCCCTTAAGATCATTAAACTTATCAGCAACTCTAACAGCACTTTCATAATTCTCTAGAGCTTTAGAATAATTTCCTTTCAATTCATAATTTTTAGCCGATTCACGGGATTGAATAAGATGTCTGCGAAAGGCTTCTTTCTGGCTATCCATAATTTATGTTGCTATCCTCTCTTTTAGAAATAAGTTAATAGTTATTTTAAATCAGAAAAGCTATTTATATCTATGGATGTTGAAAAGTAGTTTATCAATAATACTCTTAATTTTTGATTTGTCAATTTTTAAATTTGACCCGCTCGGGAGGATAAAAATTTAAAAAATTATTATGAAGTAAAATATTATTACAAATACGGTTAAATGGATTGAGAATGACTACTGAAAATGATTGATTACATCATCCCTCTGTTTGAAGATGCAAATATCTACTTTATTCAAGGGCAAAATGGCGGACGAGTACCCTATTCGAATTGTGTGGTGATGGGAGACTATATAATCGATACTGGCATCTCCCCGGTTCGCCTTAAACGACTTAAGAAGAAGTTTGTACTAAAAAATCTGTGTTTTAGCCATTGGCATGATGATCATATTCGGGATTGTAAAAATTTTGTGCACCTTCCCTTTTATTGCCATCCTGAAGCGCGACCCATTATTGAAGATATTGATAAATTGCTTGATCTGTACAACATTCGAAATAGCCCTGCAGAAAAACCCTTTAAGCTCTTTCTTTCGCAAATAATTGATGCGTATGGTGTCAAAATTGCGGGCACATTTGAACATAATGAGGTCATAACCATTGATAATGGTCTTGAAGTTCATATTTTATATACACCCGGTCATTCAAAAGGACATTGCATCTTTCATATTCCTGAATTGAAATTTGCATTTATCGGAGATATTGATCTCTCAAAATTTGGCCCATGGTATGGGGGGATCGATTCTGACATTATTAAATTCATGGTGTCTATTGATACCATCAGTAAATTAAATCTCGAAACTGTGGTCACGGGACATAGAGGACTTGTAAAAGGTAAAGATGTCATCCAACAAGAATTAGAAAAATATAAAGCAATATTCAAAAGGCGCGAAAGAATGATTATGGATTTATTATCCCCCGAGGAACCTCGAAATCCCAAAGATTTGTTGGAAAAGAACATCATCTACAAGCGATACGAGTTTCTAAAGCCCTTTTTGCTGGCTATGGAACAGACAATGATTCAGAAGCATTTTGACAAATTAATTGCAGAACATAAGATTGCCCAAGAGGATGAGGGATTTGTTTTGGTATAAACAATGGCACCATTCTTTTTTAACTTAAACTCAAGAAAGCTGGATCTAACAATAGAATAAAATCTTGCAATTAAAAATGATTTCGCTAAGAATTTATAAACTTGAATTGCTTTCTAAAATTCAATGGCTTTCTAAAATTCAATGGCTTTCTAAAATTCAATGGCTTTCTAAAAACTTCATATATTACTTCACCATTTGTGTTATAAATTGCTTTCTACGTATTCCTCCAACCAAAACGCAAATTCCTTAGGCAGAAAAATCATCTGGCCATTCTCTTGTCCATTTCTTTTATGATCCTTATATATCAGTCCCAGATGTTGCATACGTATTATAAGGGGGTTAAATGATTCTTTTACTTCTTTTCTTGCCAAGAATTGATTTTGCAACTCCTCTCTTTTTATTTTATTCTTATTTGAAATTAAAAGATCAATTACAATGAGCATATCATGAACCAATTCTGTTTTTACTTTTTCATGAAATTTAGGAGTTCGCATATATGATGCTATCTTGTTAATCAATACCTTTTTTACGTCCTTCTTTGGGGGCGGAATATCATATCTTTCTACGAGTTCTTTGAGATCTTTCTCATCCTTTTCAAATAAGAAGTCTGTTAAGCTTTTATTCATTTATATCACCATTAAATACCTATTATCCTTTTTTAAAAAACTGAAGTTTATAATTTCTAAGTTATAATAAGGCATTTTGAACAATCATACTCAAATTTCAAAATTGGTTGATAAATTACTAGAATTGACTTTAAATACAATGAAACCTAACATTTTCTTAGAGTTAGAGAATAATATTATTTGATTAGAATAAATATTTTTATTGCGAAATTAATTGAGAATCACTCTCTTATTTCATCTATAAAATCAATTAAAAAATCTATATAAATCAAAATAGATTGGGACAGAATGCAAATGAATCGGGATAAAATTTATAGTGTTGGGACTATTAGAAGGATTCCCTGTCCTCATTGTAGTCATTTATGTTCAATAAAAACGGATCGTTGTGTAAAATGTGGTGAGCCTTTACCAGATCTACATAAATCGGGGGAAGCCCCTTCCACCGTTCAAGGGCTTTCAGAACCAGAATTTAACGAAGGCACATATATTCGGCTCTTAGTAGAAATGATTGAAAAAGAAATCCCTCAACGCTCTGAAATGAGTCCGGATAAACGGGGATACATCGAGGAGCAAGGACATATTGTAGGCATCTCTCTCCCCTATTGTAAATTAATCTCTTTACCTCCGCTCATTGCAGATTTAAAACATCTCAGAATTTTGTTCCTCTCCCAGAATTTTCTCAAAACTATTCCTAAGCAATTAATTCACATGCCATCGCTTGAAATTCTTAGATTAGATCATAATAAAATCGAGGAGATTCCAAGCTTTATTGCAAAATTAAATAATCTGGAGAGTTTAATTTTAGATGCCAATGCCCTCACACAAATACCTAAGTGGATTGGGGAACTACCGAGTTTAAAAACACTTTCGATTAAGCGAAATAGCTTAAAATCAATTCCCAATACACTTATTTCTCTAGAAAAGTTAGAGTACTTGAATCTTCGGATAAATGAATTAGAAACAATACCATCTTCGCTGGGCTATTTCAAAAATCTTTTAGAGTTGAATTTAAGTTCCAACAATTTAAAGGAGATTCCCGAGTCGATAGGAAATCTCAAATCATTAAAAAGGCTGAATTTAAGTAATAATAAATTGATTAAATTACCTGAAACGCTTTCCAATATCCCTTCTTTGGAACGATTAAATATCAAAGCAAATTTCTGGCTAAATACGCCAACGCTGATTGAAATACTTGAACAAAAGGGGGTTAAAGTATTAAAATAATAAATTAATTACTTAAATTCAAATGCTCTGAGCTCTTTTTGACAACTTTGACAATATGAACCATTTAATGGATAAAGATCTAAAATATTATTTGAAGACGCCATCGGACAAGGGGGAAGACAATGATCTAATCCAAATATATGGCCAAGTTCGTGTAAGACTACTTTTTGGAAATTACTTATATCATTTTTAAATCTATAGGTAGAAATTACTGCTCCTATATTAGAAGCTCCTATACCAAATACATAATTCAAATCTCTTATATAGGTATCTTGAGAGATAAAAAATGCCACAATATTATTGTCTTTAAGTCTTAGGACATAATCCAAGAGACATTCAGCATTATATTGATTCCGTTTAGCAATCCAACATTGTTTGCATAAGATAATCCCATGTGTAGTTTGTATCTCTCTTATAAATGGAAATACGGTTAATATAAACCCACGAAAGTCTTTTAAATTAAATTCTTTCACGCCCTCTTCAATTACCACTTGAAGTTCCATATTTAAATCCTTTTAATTCATTAAAATATTAAATGATTATTGAATTTATACTAATATATTTATTTATATTAATGGAAATAAGGTTTTATTATCATATTGATTTTATGTAGATAATAAGGAAGTAGATAAGGATTGAAAATGAATTTCCATTTATTTGAAAACTATTTAATAAAAAGGTGAAAAGATTAGTTGAGCATAATCTTTATAGATTGCCATTTTTTCATTTATGCCTATTTCAACACCAAAGAAGAAACTCCCTTATCAGAAAAATTGAAATGGTGTAAGCATCTAATAGCCACTAAATTAGATAATAATGATAATGTATATAATTCGTTTTGTCTTTCCTTGATTAGCCCCTCGGATATTGCCGACTTTTTGCGTAGGGAGTTTGCTCGAAATAATTTTGTAAGATTTCTCTTTGATTTAGTTTCTAATAACTCAATTGAAATCATTGAGCTTCCCAACTCTGCCGATTTTATTACGATTGAATCCTTCTAGAAGGTACTAGGAACTCATATGATATTTTCACTTATCTTCATTTATCTTCATTTATTCTCACTTATCTTCACTTATCTTCATTTATTTTCATTTTGGAAAAAAAAATCTCTATTCTTAATCGATGTTTCAGATGTTATTAAAAAATTGAGAATATATTGAAAACAAAAATTGTAATTCAAAAGATTTAATAGATCGTGTATTATTAATAAACAAATACTTTTAGAATTTAAAATGGAATGGTTTACCGCAGATTTTCATCTCTCTCATAAAAATATCATAAAATATTGCAACCGACCTTTTCGAGGGGTAGAGGAGATGGATAAAGTACTTTTGGACAATTTAGAAAAACTGGTAAAACCGGGAGATACGCTCTATTATTTAGGGGACTTAACCTTCAAGGACACAATTGCAGAAGATTTTTTTGAACGTTTTCAAGATCGAGAAATCCATTATATTATCGGAAATCACGACAGTCAAAGAGTATTAAACCTCGCTCGAGAATATTGTAGCAGTGTAGCACACCTTAAAGATATTAAGCTTCATGGTCAATCCATTACTCTCTGTCATTATGCGATGCGGGTGTGGAATAAAAGCCATTTTAACTCCTGGCAGCTCTATGGACATTCCCATGCCAAATTGAAACCAGTAGGCAAACAGTACGATATAGGGGTGGATAATAATGAGTATAGGCCCATCTTGTTTGAAGAAGTTTCGCTGATTATGAGTAAGCTTCCCGATAATTTCAATTATATACCCCCTGAAGAAAGAAGAAGCACACAATAAAAAAACTACACGTAAAGATTCTAGGCTGAATCTGAGGACAAATTTAAGGATAGGATTTACAATTCTAGTTTATCTCATCAATATAGATGTGAACGAAAAGGTAGGAAAGAGGTACCTTGCTAACGACTCACACATCTGGTGCCGACACTCAAGCAGAGCTATATAGTCCTGCGTACACCGAAGGCTCCTGTTCTAACGCTAGGACTATATAAGCGGCGCGAATTGCGCGGTACCGGGTGTCGTATGCGTAGCAAAATTCGACCGCGGGGCTGCCCCGCAGCATAAAGGCCAAGGTATCCATCTTTCATACCTAATAACTTGAGCACAAATAATATTTGGTCATTTAAATGTTTATGGATTTTTTAAAAATCATTAAGTTTACGACCAGTTTTATGGGTATATATAAAGGGAAGCCCTAAAAAACATTTCGTTCAAACATCACTGGTTCTCTAAATCCACCTCGACTGGCAAATTTCAACAAGTATTTTAAACATCATTTCCTCAAAAAGCATAGATGCTCAGAACCATATCAAGCCTTTTGGATCAAACTTATTGCCACAACTTGACGCAACTCTCCCAATGGAAAGAGCTAACTTGCATCACAAATACTTGTAAACAACCGAAAATCGGATAAGAGGAAAGTTTTTAGAATGCAAAAAAATTCGTTTGGGAATATATTAGGTTAATCAACTGAAAAAAATATCATCTTTTGATATATGTCAATCAATATTATATCGATGAAAAAATACATTATAATTTATACTCGGTAAAAAAGGGGCTCCTATCTTAATCCTTGGATTTTTATCTTTTGAAGTTTTACTTTATTCACATAAAGTAGAAATTTTTACTAGTTCTCTTTTACATATGATTGAAAGTAGGGATTCCTATCTTTTTTCTACTTCTTTATCTTATGGTGTAACCGATTAAGTTAAAAAGTTATGAGTTTGTCAAAAAAATAGAATATATATAACCTAAAATTTTAAGAGAGAAAAATAGAGTATAGTAATTAAGTATTTAAAGGACCCTATCTAAAAGATACCTTAACGCATAATTAACAATTAAATTAAATTTAATTAAAAACTAGAAAAATATCCTAAGAAGATGAAATCTTCATTATTTGATATACAAAAATTAGTTTTATCTGACGAACCGCTGACCTTTCTAGCGGGGGCGGGAATCTCTGTAGATCCCCCTTCTTGTTTAGCTTCGGCACAAACAATAATGAAAGCTATTATTCGGTTTTGCTGCCCGAAGGAGGCTGCTATTGATTTGCTTTCCGAAGAAATGCTCAACAAGCTTAAATATGAATACATTTTAGAACTTTTTCGGGACAACTTAGATAAGGAGTTGAAAATAATGGATTATTTTGCGCAAGCAGATAACCCTAACGGATTGCATAAATTTCTTGCGGATATGATAAAGAAAGGACACATTGTAATGACTACCAATTTTGATTACTTAATAGAACGTGCCCTAGGGCTTGAGAATCAAAAAGCAGTAGCAGTAATTACCGAGGAGGATTTCATCAAATATAAGGATCCCTTTAAATTTAGAAATGAAGGATGGCACCTTCTCTATAAGCTCCATGGTTCGATGAATAATATATTTACAGGACAAGATACAAAAGACTCAATTATCAGCACATTAGACAGCCTTGCTAAAGAAAAAAAAGGTAATACGTTTTCCCTCCCCCAATATGAGCGGGAATTGTTTGAAAATGCTTGTAATGGGCGCACGTTAATAGTATTGGGCTCCTCGGGAAGCGATGTTTTTGATATTATCCCTGCCTTATTTACCATGGAAAATCTCAAGCGGATAATTTGGGTAGAGCATTCCGAAAAGCATACCTCCCAGATCATAATTGATTCGCAGAGAAGTCTTGAAATTGATGATAAATCGACTCTCAATAGTCTTTTACTTCAACTATATCGAATCTTAGGAATTGATGTCATAGGGATTTCGGGTAACACAGCATTAATATTCCTTGGCAAGGATGTAGATGATGCTAAATTCAAAATCTCAGAGCAAATCATTTCACCATCTGATTGGATCCGCTCACATTATGAGGGTGTTCAAGAAGAACTGAAATTTCATTTGGCAGGATTGATTTATTATAATTATGGAGAGCCCCAGAAAGCCCTTGAACATCATCAGAAAGCATATGCAATTAATGAGAATTTAAACAATTTGGAAGGGATGGCAAGAAACCTTGGCAAAATGGGAATTATTTATATGTACACAGGAGAGCCCCAGAAAGCCCTTGAACAACATCAGAAAGCATATACCATTAATGAAAAGTTGAATGATTTGGAAGGGATGGCAAGAGATCTTGGGAACATTGGACTTATTTATAGGGATAAGGGAGATCTCCAGAAAGCTTTGGAATACCATCAAAAAGCATATAGCTTCTATGAACAATTAAATAATTTACAAGGAATGGCAAGAAATCTCGGGAACATAGGCCTTATTTATTGGTATAAGGGGGCACCACAAAAAGCCCTTGAACATCATCAGAAAGCATATACCATTAATGAAAAACTGAATAATTTAGAAGGAATAGCAGTAAATCTCGGGAATATGGGACTTATCTATAGAGACACGGGAGACTCCCAGAAAGCTCTTGAATACCATAAAAAATCGTATAATATCCATGAAAAGTTGAATAATTTACAACGAATAGCAGTTAACCTCGGGAATATAGGACTCGTCTATAGAGACACGGGAGATCTCCAGAAAGCTTTGGAATACCATCAAAAAGCATATAGTATTAATGAGAAATTGTATAATCTAAGGGGAAGGGCAAGAGATCTTACAAATATGGGATTAATCTATAAGAGGATGGAAGATCTCCAGAAAAGTCTTAAACTTCATCAAAAAGCCTATGATATCTATGAGCAATTAAACAATTTAGAAGGAATGGCAGCAAATCTTGGGAACATAGGACTCATATATGGAGACACGGGAGACTCCCAGAAAGCTCTTGAATACCATCGGAAAGCTTATGATATCTATAAAAAAATGAATAATTTACGGGGAATGGCAATTAATCTCGGAAATATGGGATTCATCTATAGGGATATGAAAGATCCCCAGAAATCCCTTGAATACCATCAGAAGGCATATACTATTAATGAAAAACTGAATAATCTGCGTGGAATGGCAAAAAACTTAGGGAATATGGGACTCGTCTATGGAGACACGGGAGACTTCCAGAAAGCCCTTGAACACCATCAGAAGGCATATACCATTAATGAAAAACTGAATAATTTAGAAGGAATAGCAGCAAATCTCGGGAATATGGGTCTTATCTGTGAAGACATGGGAGACTTCCAAAAAGCTCTTGAATATTTTAAAAAGTGTTTAGAATTATCAAAAAAAATTCATTATATTACTGGAATTCAATTTGCTACTACTAAAATTAAAGAATTAACAAAAAAATAACAATTTCCCCTACCAAAACTCAATCTAAAATACTAACTTCCTTTAAGTAAAAATTTGATTTGTGTATTACTATGTTTTATTGTTTATGCTTCATTTTTCACTTAATAAATTGTGAGCTCTTGTGAGATATTTCTTGTACCGTTCGGGATTAACGCTTTTCACCCATGATGCCATTCCAGCAATCTCTCTTTTAATCTCTCCTGGGAGTCCTCCATTAGTTTGTAATTGTTCAGCATTATAAATGGCTGCCCGAAATTGTTTTATCCATTTTCTGGGAACACCAATTCGATCCTTATTAATTACAATTCCCGTAATCGCTTGGCGGTTATTTTGTCTTAAAAATCGTGTTTTATTATGGTTTATTTTGAAACCCTCATCTTTAATGATAATCATAGCAAGCCCTAAAAATCTGCTGATATTCACCTCCGCTTCATTTTTATCTTTTAAGCTAAAGCTCATATCATCGGCATACCTACTATAAGTAAGATTGAATGTCTTTGCTAAGCCCGAGAGTCGTCTATCCAACTTGTAGCAAATGATATTGGTAATCATGGGGCTTGCAGGAGAGCCTTGGGGTAAGATGCGTTTACTTACTGCGACATATTTTTCTTTATCTTTAATTTCCAAGGGGATTCTTTCACAATAGGTACAAATCATAGCGAGAAGTGTGGAAACATGTCCGCAGTATCCAAAAGAATGAAACATTCCTCGAACACGCTCGAAGGTGATGCTTGGAAAGAATTCTTCCAGATCCATGTTAATTAAAAGCTCTGGCTGGATCGGATGGCTTTTGGCTCCCGTGATGATCGATTTTCCTTGTAGAAACCCGTGCGCATGCTCATCAATGGGTATGTTGGTTAAGATGTCGTTTAAGATAGTTCTTTGTGCTGATTTTAGTATGTTTTTGGGTGCAGCAATAAGGCGCTTTCCGCCACTTGCTTTAGGAATGGTGTAGCGGAAATAATGATCAATATCCACGACATCCCGATGATAAGTGATGAAGCGTAATTTTTTATAATCAATATTGAGAAATTCTGCTAAATCCTTGTCGGTTTTAATAATCGGAAGTTGGAAGGATTGAAGAGCGCTCTCATCGGTCTCAAAATGGTTTAAAAAGGATGAATAACCCTTTCCTAAAAATACAATTGTTTCTGCTTTTTTTTTCTTCCATGCCTCTGAACGACGCTGTTTTTCTAATTCTTTCTGACGCTTTCGCTCAGCGCGACGTGTGACCGACTCTTTTAAAATTTGTTTGGCAACATCCTTTCTGATTTTCTCAATATCCCACGTTTCATCGTATTGTTTTTGAAGATCCCGCAATTTTTTGTTGATATCAGCCTTTTCTTGATACAGATCCGCAATTTGATCGACAATTCCCTTATATTTTTTGAGTAATTGTTTGCGCGCTTCATAATGTTCTTTCGTTTCATTTTCTTGTCGCTCGTAGGGCGTGGGTAAATCTTTAGGCCAAAACCCATATTCTTGCATCTTCATGAGGGTAAATTCCTTTTTACCCATTTTATTGATCATTTCACGATAATCAGACTTTGTTCTTTTCTGAATATCATTGCTTTCGGTCATTTAACGCATATCCTCCAATTGGTCTATTGAATAATTGTTATTTGGTTCTAATTGTAAATATAAAAAGTCTGAGGAAGTAATATATAAGGCTAAGATATGGGAACAGGGAGCAGAAATATTTCGCGGTCCTTTTTTAAAGGGTCGACATGTGCAATTAACTTTGGAAATCTGTCTATCTGCGTCCAATTTTATTTCAGTATTGACCTTTGTTTTTCTTATTTCGTCATAGATATTTTTCACAATGATTTCCTGTTTTTCATTAGCAGTGAGCTGAAAATCGTCTAATTCTTGACGAAGTGCTGCATCTACCGATCTTTCCAAATCGGTAACCTGATACAGTTCTCGAGGAATTGGTTCATTAGTGAGTTGTCTAAAGCGAAATTGATCAGTAACCAAATCATAATATGCTTCGCCTTTACGCAATAACATCCCAATCCCCGCTCTATTTTTATCATCACTATAGGAATCTAAAGCAGTATTAATTTCTTCCATTGTTAAATGCCGTTTTTCTTTTAAAAGGTTATAAACTTCATTATAATTTCCCTCGCCAATGAATCCCCCTAATATATTGAAAGCAGTTCCCCGGACCCAATCATTGGCAGACCATGAAGTAAAGCCAATCGTCATTTGCATAGTTCCTAAATCGGCCACGATAAATTGAGGCATTCCAAACCCTAATAATCGAATGGTAAATTTTTTGGCAATAGGAATGACTTTTTCCACAACCAACCATCGTCGTCGACCCCAAATTCTCTCTATTCGCTTTTTGGACCCCGAATAGATGGAATGTAGTTCAATTTCGGTACCCCATGGTTCAAAAATTACGCGAATACGTTTACCTGGCTCTAATATCCAGCGCATATCACGAGGACTTTTATGAGCTTTACGTCCCTTCAAAAAGGAGCAGATATCGTACATATCGGTGGGTGTTAAATCAATATCAATCCCTCCTAAACTGGCTGCAGCGGATACTTGATTGAATCCCTTGATCCATGTTTCGGGCAAATCGATCTTCTTTTCAATATATTCGGGCATTATTCCACTTTCCACGGTAAATCCTTCTGGATTAATTGAAAGCTCCACCTCATTATATGTGCGGAAACGCTCCATCTCTCGGGCTAATTTTGCCGAAAAATCGATGTTTGTGGTTCCCAATTGGGGTATGCCTTCAATCTCAAATTCATCTCGCTGAACAGATAAGCATCCATAGGTGGATTCGTCTAATGAAAAGGCTTCAAAAGTCACTTGATCGGGATGGACTGTTATAACAGGATCAAGGACCCACCATAAAGCGGCATCTCTATTACGAATAAACGTCCAAAACGCACGTTCTAAGCGGTAATAGTCGCGCCATATATCATATTTCTCAATTTCCTTGTTAAGGTCCTGTTTTACTTTGGATAATTTTGCAATATTCGAATCAATTTTGCCGATCTCTTCTATCAAGCTATCCATCTGACGTTTGAGAGCATCTCGCACACCGGGCATATATTCTTGATGTAGCAACACGCGCCGCTCGATCTCATCTTCTAACCATGCATAAAACTCTACTCTTTCCTTTTTTTTCCTGCTCATATCAGAAATGACAATTTCTCGGAGCATCAACATAGCATCGCGGTAAATTAAAGGATGTTTAAGAGTCCCTTTAAATGAGACTTTTTCTGCTCGTGAAAGGTCGGGACTGAGTCCTAATACAACTTTATTTGCCTCTTGAATGCACATTGAGGCGCTGGGATATTGATAATTTACTTGCATTAATATTCAACCTCCAATTTTATTTGAGCAAGCGCTTTCAAGGCTCGCTCTGAATCAATAATAATATTTGAGCCCCCAATGTCTTTTAGAATACTCTTAATTTGCGGTATTTTATCCCGATATTTGAGAGCAAAGGCGGGAACTGCGTGATATAATTTATCTTTACTGAGAGAATTAAGATACGGTAAATAGGCTAAGGTTTTCAAATAATAAATAAATAGATCCCTATCCCCATTTCCCAATTGGTCGATTACCGTATCAATCGTATTGGAAATATATGCTTTTATCTGTGGTGAGGGATGTTCAAATAATTGAACGATCATCTCTCCCGGAATGCGATCTCCATAGAGTTCCTCAAGCCTCTGAATGCCCCACCTATAAGCATGGTCAACGGGGGAATCTATAAGGATTTGAAGTGCTTTTTGTTTTTGTTCCTCCGATAAAACATCAAATACTTCCCCTACTAAGAGATTTAAGGGAATAACCTTAGTTTCTAACATGATCAACAAGGTAGAGATGCGTTTTTTAAGCTTTTCTTGATAATGGGTTGCCAAAGTAATGAAGGTGTTAATTGTTTTTGGAGTACCACTCTCCAAAATATCAATGATTTCAGCATCCGTCGGAATTGTTTCATATTTGAACGAACGTAGAATCGCAATTACCCTATTATTTCGAGAGGTGGGCGCTCTGGCAAGCGAGTCTAACTTGATTGATGCTGCAACACTGTGAAGATCTTCGAAGGAAAGACTAAACAATAATTCTTCTATGAAGGCAGCAAACCATTCCAATAACTCTTTTTCATGGAATAAGAAGTCAATAATTAGGTCAATCAACTCGATTTTGCTTTTCTTTTCAATGCTGTTAATTTTCGAAGTGTATTGCGAAAGTATACCAGTCAAAGCATCATCGAGCTCCAGCTGGTGCTTTTTCATTTTTTGAGATTTCAAAATGAGTTGTGTAATGAATTGATGATATGCATCTCCCTCCAATCTACCTACATTTACATCAAATAATTCTATCCACTCTAAAATGTTTGGCAGAAACAATAAATCCACTAAAGCTTCAGGAGAAAAGGAGCCTCGAGTTTTCTCGAAATACTCCAATGCTTTTTGATGATGATTTTCAATATCGCTCTTCATGAGGGTCAGCATCAAATCAAGATCAAAAGATTCCGCTTCATTGATTCTTTTGTCTAATATGTCATTAAACATTTCGGATAATGGTGCATAATTGCTCAAGGATAAGGTTATTACCTGCTCATTAGACAAGTCCATAAGTAGAGCTTCTTTATTAGGAGAGTCTTTTAATATATAATAACAGCTTCTCAAGATAGGGGCGACTGGCGAATGAAGTGCAATTTCAATTACCGCATCCAGATGATTGTCCCAAATTGATTTTTGATATTCATATCTGCCCTCTAAGCCGACCAGCTGATCGGTTGTATACCACAGATAGCGCTCTTGCCAATATCTCCACCCTCTAGGAGGGCGTTCCTTGAAATCATAATATAAATA
Source organism: Promethearchaeota archaeon (assembly GCA_008080765.1). Lineage (GTDB taxonomy): Archaea > Asgardarchaeota > Lokiarchaeia > Sigyniarchaeales > SOKP01 > TEKIR-8. The sequence continues at coordinate 23,390 of SHMU01000007.1, forward strand.
ATGGATAAGCATTTTATTGAATATAAAATTATCGGGAAACTTCCCGAGATAATCTTCCTCTTTATAACTCGATAAAAGAGCTTTCATTGCCTCAATAAATACGATATCGTCTTTTTCTGCAAATTCTTTTATAATCCGTTTTAAATAGCGCTGATAATACCTCACAGCACTATAATTACCCGTACCTTTCAAATAGAAGTATAAAGAGGGAGAATCAATATAATATGCGATCTTTCCGATTACATCACCAAGTCCGTAGCGTTCTGCTTCTTGGACGGTATTTTTAAATTTGAGATGGTCAAATTTTGTCCCATCACAGTAGGATGTCGGATAGAACAGATCTTCTCGTTCTTTTGTTATGTATTTTCTCGATTCATAATCATAATAACTTCGACGCAGTTTATAGACACCTTGCATGGCGTATTTCCGTAATTGAGAGCCGGTAAACTCTCGGTCTTTAGGGATCTCTCGATTCCACACTTTTCGGAGTCTTATCTCCAATCCAGAAAGCTCCTCTCGGATTTTTTTGATGCGTTCTTCCCGAATCTCTGGATTTAAACTATTGAGATAAAGTTTTACACATCGTTGTACACCCCTCGCAAAACGTTCTTGAGTCCAGTCGATATCACTTTGCAATAGCTTTTGGGCATGTTCTTTCAAGATGGGACTATTACGTTTTGCCAATTCTAAAAAGAGACCGGCAATTACTTCGGAGCTCCCCACAGTGAGAATCTTTTGTAATAATTCTAAGGGTGGCGTCCTGTCTACAATTTCCGACAAACGCTTTTTTCGAATATAGATATTTTGATACGCCATCATATCTTCCACCAACTTTAGATAGGTTGCTAACTCTCCTTCCAGCTTCAGAATTTCATTTGGATTCCTAACTAACTGAAATCCTTGCATATCAATACCCTTTTCTGTAATTAAATTGATTATTTCTTGAGCGGTAAGATCTTCAAAGTAAGGAAGCACTACATTTTCGGAGGGAGTAAAGGTGAAGTAAGTGGATATTTTTTTAGTTTCATCGGCACGCCACCCCCATCTATATTCCACATCTTTCGTATAATATAAGGCGGGTTCTTCGTAGATATACTGCCGGGTATTATAATCATATCGGCTTTTTTGAATAATTTTTGTTGCCTCAAAGGAGGGGAGATGTCCCTTTTTCCCCCGAATAATATAAAATCCCACGTACTTCACATTTTTCCTAAGGACATCGTATGTCCCAGTCGTTAACTGTTTTGGATTTACTGAAGTGGAAGCATACCTTTCGATATCTTCTTCGGTCACATGAATCTTGATTCCTTCAAATTCGTGTTTACCATATAAAATAATGTAACTGGGGTCATTCTCATATTTTCCCCAAAGAAGGAGTTTTCTCCACGGTTCAAACTCCCGTTTCCATAATCTTTCCATAAAGGTGAGTTTTTCTTCAAAAGAAGGAGAATATACATTATCTGCAAGGTTGATTTCTTTTATTTTCTTATCATAAGCTGCAATATCGGGGTGTTCATTGACCACGCAGCTTTTAATGCTTACATGTTCTATTTTCGGCATTTCCAAGAAGATGCTAGGAGTGAGCACTAAACCTCCGCAATTGGTGATTTTGACTGTTTTCAAATTAGTTAAATCCTTATAAGATCCAGGCAATCGACTTAATTTGGAGCAATTATCGATGATAAGCTCCTCCAAGGTAGGTATTTTATGTAATTCTTCTGGAAGTCTCTCTAAACTTTTTAAATAAATCAGTTCCAATTTTTTTAACGCTTTACAGTTGGAGATTGAATCTGGTATAGTTTTTACATCACAATTATTAAGGCTAAGTAGTTCCAGATTCTTCAAAAGACCTATGTCTTTGGGAAGTGCGGTTAATGCGTTACAATTTATAAATATTAATTGGATGAGTTGTGTTAAATTTCCAATATTATCGGGTAAACTTTTTAACACATAACAGTAATTAAATTTTAACTCTTTCAGATTTTCTAACTTTGATATACTATCGGGAAGGGTTTCTATGTGATCTGCACTATTGATCTCAAAAAACTCCAAATTCTTTAGATCGCCTATACTCTCCGGTAATGCCTCCAATTGATATGCATTTCGTATTATCAATTTTTTAAGAGATTGAAGGCTGCCCAATCCTTCCGGTAAGCTATGAATCGGAAGATTTAATTCTAATTCTTCTAAATTTTCTAACTCAACTATCTCTTCGGGTAAGGTTGGAGTATTAGGTGTGTAGAGCAGTTTGAGATGCTTTAAGGTATTGAGTTTAGAGAAATCTATTGAAAGTTCTCGTACACCATAACAATTTTGTATTTCTAAAGTCTCAAGATTAGGTAGATTTTCAATGGTTTTAGGGATTTGCGTTAACCGTCCTAAATATGAGAACTTTAAAATTTTTAAATTCCTAAGATTTGCAATTGTTTCGGGAAGATCCGTTATTTGCAGACTGGAAAGACTTAGCTCTTCAAGCCCCTCTAAATTGCCTATTATTTCCGGCAATTCGGTTAAACTATAAGAATAAGTCAGACTCAATTTATTAACCCGACCTTCCTTTATTGTATAACCACTATAGTTATAATTAAATTGCTCTAAATGTTGGAGCTCGCTGCCACTGCCCTCTGCTAATGCCTCTAATACCTCTTTATCGTTCGGATGAATATCTTCTGAAGACATGATTTTTTAAAAGAGTAATTAATAAATACAATAAATTTCTTAAAAATGAATTTGATTGCATAAAAACATATTATAGAACATAAAAATATTACTAAAATAGAATTCCTGCTGCTTTAACAAAAAGCCTTCAATATTGGACTTGAATATGCTCTCAAGATAAGGAAATGCTTCTCCTTAAGATTTTGTATGTGGACCTTACTAAAAAAGATTATTTGAAGAACGGGTCTAATACAATGTTGAAGAAAAGATCGAAGACTCTTATAATATTAATTGAGAGAATGTTGAATATAGTTGGTCAGTTCAATTTCATCCATCATTTTCACTACGGCTACATACCCTTTGGGATGAGCAAATTCCGTTTTTTCCAAGCTTTCTAATCGTGACAGATTAATCTTTTTGGGATTTCCGTGCCTACGCAAACAGATGGTATTTTTGGGACGATCATAAGTGAAGGCTGTAATCCAAGGCCCGTAATAATTGGGATAATACTTTGTTTTGAAGGAATAAAAAATTTTTACTAAATTTGCGTTATATTGAGGTGTTTTTGTTAAGTAAAGAAATATTGGGAAGCCTTTTTCTATCTCTTCCTCAATTCCTTGATTGCTAATCAGTTTGACTTCCATATTAGCATCAAAATCCTCTAATAAACGATAATAATCGTTGATTCCCGCCAAAAACTGCTTGCCGATACCTTTCATGGTGTAAAATAATACTTTATTTTTCTTTTTACTGATAATCTCACATTTTTGGAACCAATTCATGATTGCCTCTTCGACAAAGGAGTTCATTAAACGAAAATAGGTGTCATAGGAAATTCGATGATGGCTCAAGATAGAATCTAATCCTGAGGTGTCTATTTTGACCATCGCGGGTACCCACGAATAGACCTCCTTTGCTTTTTCCCAAAGCCCCCAATGTTTCAATAATAATGAGAAGGCACAATCATCAATACCCTCTTGATGATGATCAAAGGCGTGTATTAAGGGGTCATGGATCATCCCTATATCGACTTTCCAAATATTGCGATCTTGCATTTCTTCTTCGGATACGTCCGGCTTCCTTAGAATCCTAATAGCATCCGTATCTTTAGATAATATTAAACACACGGAAAGGAAATCATCAAGGTGGGCACTTCCCGAATGGGTAACTATTTGCACCATAGTAGAATATATCATTCCTACCATAATAGGTTTTACTTTTTCCAATGAAGAAAAGCAAATTCTTCTATTTTTTTTATTCAAACAATTCTAATCATTGTAAGAATATGATAAGCGTCTTTTTAGAGGTCAGAATAGCAATCAATGGTTAATAAGCTATATCTCTATAATTTATATGTGGCTTATAATTTTATTATAGGCTCTAAGACTCTATTATCTCATTGATGGAAGTTTTCTCAATAATTACTTATTTTTTTCTGAAATAAAGTTAAATATGTATGATTTAATATATTTATTTAGCCCTGTTTGTATTTTGGATTTTATTTAAACTTACCTTGGTGATGGGGGCTCTTTGATGTGAAAACTAAGCTTTCTAAAAAACAGATGCGAAAGAAGATTTTTAAAAAATCATTTGATCTTTTTGGGGATTTAATATTCCTTTTAAATGTGCCGGATGGAATATTTTTAGATTATATTGGTGAGAAAAAGTACCTTGCCTTGCCCCCCAAACAATTTTTAGGAAAGAGAGTGGATGAAGTGTTTCCTCCTCAAGAATCTGAAACTCTTTTAAGCGCAATGAATCTTGCTGTCAAATCTAACACTCTCGTAAAAGTGGATCTCTCTTTAATAATTGGAGACTCTCTCAAACATTTTGCTCTTACCTTTATGTTATATGATGAAGAGACTGTGGTTGTGTTTGCGCGCGACAATACAGAATTAAAAAACTCTGAATCTGTAGCAGAAATGGAGAGAAAAAATATACTGAATATATTAGAATCGACTGAAGACGGGCTCTATATCATTGATGAAAACCATGACATTGTATATTGTAATCCAACTATTGAAAAAGATTTTGGAAAGAATTTGGGACAAAAATGCTATACGTATTTATTGGGGAGAACTATTCCTTGCGAACATTGCTTTTTTGAGCAAATCAAAAAAGTCAGCTCTGTAAAGCGAAAGTATTATAGTCCCATTACCAAGAAAATATATGAAGTGGTATCTACTCCATATTATAGCGCCAAAAAAAACCTCTTAAAATTATCCATTTTAAGAGACATCACCGAAAAAGAAAAAGCCAAAAAAGCATTGGAAGAATCGGAAAAAAAATACAAGAAATTAAGTAGGGAATTAGAACTTATTTTGGATAACATTCCGGAACCAATCAATTACAAGGATATTCACAATAATTTCGTGAAAGTTAATAAGTATTATGCCAAGCTTGTAGGAATGGATAAGCATGAAATTGAAAATAAAAATGCTTTAGAGATATATCCCAAAAAGCTTGTACAGCAATATTGGAAAATTGACAAACAAGTTATCGAGAAAAAGCGCCCTATAATCGACCTGGAAGAACAATGGGATACTAAATTAGGAAAACGGTGGGTGCTCTCAAGTAAGATTCCCATTTTTGATGATGAGGGAGAAGTAAGCCGAATTTTAGGAATTGCAAAAGATATTACAGAAAGAAAAATAGCAGAAACAAAACTGCGAGAATCCGAGGAAATGTTCAGAACAATCGCCGAAAATTCTGTTATGGGAATTGGAATTATTCAAAAAAATCAGGTTAAGTATATCAATAAAACTGTAACTAATATACTGGGATATTCTGAAGAGGAAGTTAAAACTTGGACGTTAGAAGATATGAAAAATGTTATTCATCCCGAAGATCAAAAAATCATCCTTGATAACCTTACAAGAAAACAGAAAGGAGAAAAGAACTTACCGGTAAACTATCGCTATAGAATCTTTAGAAAAAATGGTTCAATATGTTGGATAGATAATTATTCTACTCCTATTATATATAACGACCATCCCGCTGATTTAATTACCGTAATAGATATAACGGAAAATATTAGAGCTCAGCAAGAATTAATTAAATTAAATACTCTTCGCTCGGAATTGTTAAGCAGAACTTCTCATGAATTAAAAACACCTTTATCAGTAATAAAAGGATATGCAGAGCTTTTAAAACATTTGGAAAGTCTTCAATCAGATGAGGAAGCATTGGAAACGCTTGAAATTATCGATAAAGGTATAAATAATCTTGAAATGTTAATCGAAAACATCCTTCAAGCATCTCGAGCTAAAGCTAAACAATTTGAGATTGAAAAAAAAACCTATAATTTATCAGAATTGATCCATCACTCTGTCAATGAGATGGAAGGACTTCTTAATTTAAGAGAGCATGATCTTACTTTGCATATTGAGGAAAATATTACCTTTAGATTCGATTGGAAAGCAATCTCTCAGGTTTTAAGAAATCTGATTAGTAATGCGATTAAGTATACTCCTTCTCACGGAAATATTGAGATTCATACTGAGAAAATAAAAAATGAAGTTATTGTTTCCGTCAAGGACAATGGGGTGGGATTTGAGAGAGAAGAAACTCAATTTTTATTCACCGAATTCGGTAAGATTGAACGATATGGGAAAGATATGGATGTTATTCCCGGAGGATCAGGCTTAGGATTGTTCATCTCGAAATATATTGTTGAACTTCACGGAGGAAAAATCTGGATGGAATCTAAGGGGAGAAATAAGGGATCCATGTTTTATTTTTCGCTTCCAATGTCATCCTTTTAAATTCTTACCATCTTTTTTTCTAATAATCATGGTACTTTTTAACCTTATCAATAAATATGGAAAAATAAGATTTAGAAACAAACAAACCAAAAAAAGAAACAAAATAAAGGAAAGAAAGTGATTTTAATTCCTCTAATTACTTGCTATCCTATTGGAAAATATCATTATGTAGATGGCTTTTCTTTGGTTTTCTTATTCCACTTCCATGCATAGTCAATAACATGTTGAGGGCAGGCCATTATACAATTACCACACAAAATACAATCTGGATCGTACATATCTCCCGATTGCACTAAATCCATTACCTCAAGGCTCATTGCACATGCGTGAGAGCATTGCTTGCATTTTGTACATTTTTCCACATCGGCTTCTAAATGCAGTGAAGGATATTTTAAGGCATTTTTTATCTTTGATCCAATGATACCTAATACCGCCATAGGACATGCATAATTGCAAAATGACCGAGATCCTCCCACTAATGTAAAGAGCAATATCACGCTAGCAATAATCCCAAAATAAAACACCAATTGCCCCAACGCACTTATGTCAAACGAAAATAGACCTGAAATATCCGTAGATGGACTTGGATAGAAAAGATTTAATCCCTCTGGGTATCCCACAGCTAATATTGGTCCAAGTGCAACAAAGACAATCCATACTGCAAATACTCCATATTTAATTTTGCGAAACTTGTATTTTCTCTCAGAATGTAATTTTTTTGAAACCATTTCCCCAAGGACCTCTTGTCCGGCACCCCACTGACATCCATAGGCGCAATAGGCTCGTCCCAGAAATAATGAGGACGCAAACCATACCGAAAAAACCACAAGGCTCATGGTAATATAGCCTTCAAATCCCCCTTGAATAATCAAATAAGGGCTCATCCAATTGAATGTGATGGGCAGAAAAATCATCCAGAGGAAGATCAATACTTTTCGAAACTTATATAACCTTTTATATGTTCCCATTTTTATACCTCTTTATTAGTATCTTTTGGTTTTAACCCTTCTCCAATGATATGAAAAGTAAAATCAATTACATCATCCGCTTTAAAGTCTAATTGCTCGAATAGACTATTATTGTGCATCAGTTCTTTTATTAATCCTGTAGAAACCATAGAAAGTGTAATTCCAATCAAAAAGGGATTAATATCCTCCCGAATCTTTTTTTCTTCAATTGCCCTTGAAATTGCTCCGACGAACAATGTTTTATAATTTTGCCCTTGCTTGATATATTCTCTTTCTACTTTCGTTAAATCTTTCTTTGCTTTTATGGCTAAATCGGGGTATTTGATTGAAATATCGTGAAAAATTGTAGCATATGCAGGACTCTGCTTCGTGAATTCATAGTATGCATATCCAAAAGCCATTAATTGCTTAATACCGGGTTCTTCTTTCTGAATGTATTCTTTAGAGAGAGCTATCATTCCCTCATAAGCTTTTGTTCCAATTGCCAGATATAAGTCCTTCTTTGAATCAAAATAATTATATAACGTTCCCTTGCTAAATTCTGCTTTTCTCGCAATTTCTTTCATTGTTGTATCATCATATCCTTGCTCGAGAAAAAGTTTTTCAGCAGCAGTTAGAATTTCGATTCTATGCCGTTCTCTTTCCCTTTCTTTTCGAGTCATTGTACTTATATCTGAGTTTTTCTTGGCAGACATTTCATATCACCATATATTGAATGTGAGTCAAAAAGTGACCATAGGTCACTAAATATTATAAACTAAATATTATATTTAAACTTATGGTTAAAAGTTGACCAATAGTCATGAAAAGTTACTTAATAAAATGGACACCTCACATTAATTACCATATATATTACTAAAAATCTCACAAATCTCAGGTAAAAATTAAACTGAATGCTCAAGATCTCTGAAAGAATCTCATTTATCTTTATCTTTATCTTTATCTTAATGGAAATATTGAACATAGGACCTTGAACATAATCACCTCTTCCCAATTATATATGAAGATTTATAGATTTCCTTAAGCCAAGGGAATCTCAGAAGGAAATCATAGGGAAAAAAAGATAACTCTAAGATTAAATCTTCAAAATATTAATAATTGAGAATCCTTTTTACCATAGTAAGCGAATTAAAAATGTTAAATCCTATCTTAAGGATAATATAATATGATATATCAAATAATTAGCATTTAATAATACAAAACGCGATTACTTTTATAATAACCAGAGAAAAAAAGAACGCTGAAGAAGAATGAGTGAGGACCAAAAAGTACAGAAAATATCTATTCTGGGCTTAGACAATGCGGGAAAGAGTTCCATTGCTCTTTATTTAGATCGCAAATTCAACCTGATTAGGCAAACGCGCCCTACAAAATCGGCGGAGATCCATACCAAATTTGTGAATATTTTGGGACTTAAATTAAGCATCTGGGATTTAGGTGGACAAACAAAATATCGCCAAGAATATTTAGAGCATAAGGATTTATATTTTTCTCGAATGACGGGTTTTTTTTATGTAATAGATATTCGGGATGAAAAGCGACATGATGTTTCCATTACTTATTTGGCTAATCTTTCAAAATTTGTACGAGAATATAACCCCGAGTTAAAAAATTTAATTGTATTTCTCCATAAATATGATCCTGACATTCAAGGAACAGAGGAGTACTTGAATAGAATCGAAACCATAAAAGAAAAAATAAATGCCCTCTCGCTTGATTTCGACATTTCCTATTATCCAACCTCTATTTATGATGGCTCGAACATTTTGGAAGCGTTTCATTTTGCAGTCATTCGAAAAACGGGAAAAGGAATGCTTCTCGAAAATGTGCTTAAAGATTATACAAAAAAAACCTTTAGTAGCGCAGCTTTATTGTTAAGTGAAAACTATTTGTTCTTAGCAAGCCGAGTCACAAAAAGGCAATACCTGCGGTTTTGCACGGATATCGTTCCAGATCTGTCCAAAGTGATGGATAGACTGAATCGCTGGGATATAACTACCGATGACTGCGTTATAACCATTCTCATCAACGACGAAGAAGCGGAAGAAAGAAAAAAAGGAATTATATTCATGAAACGAATCGAAATTGAAAGTTATGGCAGCGTATTTTTAATGACCTTATGCTTAAACGAGAAAATACGTCAAAGAGCCTATGAGTTCATTCCCAACTTAGCCGAAAATATAAAAAATATTATCGAATAATAGTTAATACAACAAATGCTAACGAATCCATATTCAAATAAGGATTAGCGAAACGTAACAATTGAGAAAAACACTCATTTTGCATTATTATAAATATCATATAATATTTTTATACTAAAAAATAGGTTCCAAATATGAAAGATAAAAAACAACATAGCGATGATTGTGGCTGTGAGCACCATGAACATTCAGATAGTCCGGCGCATCATATAGATGGAAAATGTCCCACCGATTTACTCTTCGATAATATCATAGAAAACTTGAAAAAAGAATTTGAACAAGAATCAGATGATAAATAAAATCAAATGCTTTTTAATTTTGTATGCTATATAATTATACTTCTACTTTATTAAAGCTATTTTAAAGCTACTTTAAAGCTATATTAGAGGATCTCAATGATTCTATCTTCAAAATCCTCATTGTTCTAACCATTCTATCTTTATTTAAGAAAAAATTATTTTTTCTCATGACCGGGGAATATTTTCCCATTAAACCTATTACCCCATTTTACCATAAAGTTTATATATTGGTAGATCATTACTTGTTACAATGATTTCTTGCAACACTTTAAATGGAAACTTATTATCATCATCTCTGAGTAGTTTGCTCAGTTCCTAAAAGTAGCGAGAGATCGGATATTATACTTTTTTCTTTATGATGTTTCTGTTGTACTCAAAATATCTTTTCTTTTTTGTTCGTTCTCTTGCACACTAGAGAATACTTTATCAAAGTTAAAGAAAAAAGTATATTTATACGTGGGTGGCCAAGCGGCAAAGGCGGATGTCTTAAAATCATCTACTATAGGGTTCCTATCGTGAGTTCGAGTCTCACCCCACGTATTTAAACAGTGCAGATGTGCCCGAGTGGATAAGGGGCTGGTCTTAGGAGTCAGTGCTTAGTGCATCGTCGGTTCAAATCCGACCATCTGTACTTTTCTTTCATGCGGGAATGCCCGAGCGGTCGAAAGGACTCGGTTCAAGATCGAGAGTCGTAGGACACAGCGGAAGTTCGAATCTTCCTTCCCGTATCAATATTCAACTGAATAAATCATGCAGTCGTGGCAGAGTCCGGTTATAATGCAGTAGGCTTGAGACTTACCGTTGTCCCTAGCGGCAACCGAAGGTTCAAATCCTTCCGACTGCGTCAATTAATGCACTGGTGGCTGAGTGGTTTAAGGCATCGGATTGGAACTCCGATAAGTCATGTTATGGCTTCGCAGGTTCGAAAATGTTATTGAATGCGGATACATCGTCTAAACCCTAATAACATCGAAATCCCTGTCCAGTGCGTTTAATTTTGCATGGGTCGCATAGGCAGGTCGAGTGCGGTCGGTTGCTATCCGACTGGTGGTGTGCATACCACCCGAGAGTTCAAATCTCTCCCCGTGCGTTTTCAATGCTGAGGGGGAATAGTTGGTAAATGCGCTAAATTCGAAATTTATATGTAAGAAAGGTCATTATAGGTTCAAAAACTACTCTCTGCGTTTTTTAACTGGGAATAATTATACTTATCGCAGCTTTATATAAATCATAGTTTTCCTTCAGCCAAAATTACAAAACAATATTCATCAGAAATCTTATCTTAAAAGTTGTATTTCCCTTTTCATCAAAACCATTTCTTAAAATAGAAATAATTAGATTTTGTGTATGCTCAAAAAATATTCCTTTCAAAGCATCTTTCTTGTAGTGTTTTTTGGAGACTTTAACCTCTCCCTCTTGCAAGTAGCATCTATCTCTTATGGTGTGCAATTAGGGGCATCCCCCAGCCAGAACGGGCTAATTGGTGCCGCGTATGGAATCTCTTATCTAATAATGGCTGCATTGCTGGGGCGCTTGGGGGACAAGCTCTCACGAAAAACCAGTCTTCTATGTGCATTAATAAGTCAAATTTTGGTTTCATTGTACATTGTAGCCTTTGCCTCAACCGTCGAGTTATTGATTTTAGGACAGTTTTTATTGGGATGTGCTTATGGATTTTTCTGGCCCACAATAGAAGCCTCTATTTCCGAAAACACCGAGAAAAGCATGGACTCTCATCGTAGAGGAATTTCAAATTTTTGTATTTCTTGGAGTTTAGGATACACGGTAGGACCATTTTTGGCAGGTATTTTTTCGGATATCTTCATTAATGTTGCATTTATTCTTGCTTTATTCGTTTATTTCACGGGGCTGATTATAATAGTGTTGTTTATCCCGAATGTAAGCACTTCTAGTTCAGATAATGAGAAATTCGTTGCCCATAAAGGAGTACCCCTCCCTCTTTCCGCAAATTACGTAAATAATGAAACCATAGATGTTACACATCTTAATAAAATTAATCTCAATTCAACTAAATACATATTAGTACGCATTCTCTTTGGAATGTTAATTTATGCGATGTGTGGAAAAATCGCTTTAACTTATTTCCCTGACTATGCCTCCCGCCCTAATGGATTAAATTTTTCGGGAACTTTAATTGGTCTTATTTTGTTTTTGTTTGGTATTGGAAGAACTGCATATTTTGTTCTTAGCAGGGTGTTAACGAGTTCACTGAGGAGGATTACTTTTTCATATTTTGTCATCTCGGTTTTGCTCACCTCAATGCTGTTTATACATACACTAGGAATATTAATTATGGTTTTTATCGCATTTGGATTATGTTCTGGGTTAATCTATAAGTCATCATTAGAATTGTTGCTTTATTATGAAAAAGAAGCAAAAGGAGCCAAGGCAGGTTTATTTGAAAGTGCAATAGGATTGGGAAGTGCGCTTACACCGTTTATTGCTGGATTATTTGCAGAACTCTTGCTTATCCTTCCATTCATGATTTTCGCAATTATTGCGTTTATAGTATTTCTTTGTAATCTGATTTTTGATAGGATAGCAATAAAAGTAAAAAATGAAACTAATTGAATCTTTTTCTTCAAAAAATTAATCAAAAATTTTGTTAGTATTTTTCAATGTGATTGTTAAATTAAACTACCAGCACTTAAAGGAACTTAATTTTGCTTCAATGACCGCTGCGTCCGGTGGCATCTTACATGATATCCGCAAGCGTGCCCTTCCATAGCCCCTACTGTAGAAATGAATGTGGGTATCATTCCTCAAAATATAAAAGGTATTCTTGTAGAATAAGGGTTGAGAAGGCTTCGATTAATTGAGTTATGCAACATTTAAAAACCCCTAAAGGAGTGTGTGTTCTTTTGCTTTTAGTGGTATAAAGTATTCTTAATTAAGATTTTCAAATAAATGCTAATGCCATAGTGTGATGGAACCTCTTTATCAAACCATCAAAATAATCTTTGAAATCTAGTTCAGAATTCATGTAGACATCAATATATTCGTAATAATTAATAGGTTTTAAGCCTTAGATATAAATTCCTAATAATTATTTTGAATTTATAAACTAATTTTTAGAAAGAAAAAGAAACTATTTACAGAAAAAAGAGAGGGTAAATATGGATGAAATAGAGTTTAGAGATGTCAACAGAGAATTGAAAAAGATTGGAATGGAAGATATTGAAGCATTAAAGTCTAAGGTCAAAGGGACATTATTATATAGAGAGATAGAAGGGTATGACGAATCAAGGATGATTTGGAATGGGATGATTGATAACTTTCCTTCTTTAATTTTAGAATGTGAAAATGTAGATGATGTAATTAAGGGATTCAATTTTGCTCGTGAAAATCAAATAAAGATTTCTATTCGAAGTGGCGGACATAATGTTGCAGGAAACGCCATAAAAGAGAAAGCTTTGGTCATGGTTCTCTCAGAAATAAACTCTTTAAGAGTTGACAAAGAAAAACGGATTGCTCAAGTAGATGCTGGTGCAACATTGGGAGACATTGATAAAGAAACTCAGAAATACGGCTTAGCAACCCCCCTCGGTCTTGTTTCTGATACAGGAGTTGCGGGACTTGCAATCCGTGGAGGTATTGGACATCTAATGAGACAATTTGGATTAACATGCGATAATATTCTCTCAATAGATTTAATAACCTATGAAGGAAACCTCATTAAGGTTAAAAAAAATAATTTTCCCGATATTTTTTGGGCACTCCGCGGGGGAAGCATTGATATTGGAGTGATCGTCTCCTTTACCTTTAAATTATACCCTATCGGTCCAGAAGTCTTATTTTATTTTCAATTCTTTCCTATTGAGCAAGCGAAGAAAGCTTTATCGTTCCTTAGAGATTATATAAAAGAAGCGCCGCGGGAATTGGGTCTGCTTGCTTTTTATGCAACACTACCCGATGAAGACCGGGTGCCCGAAATTATTCGAGATAAAGATCTTTTTGTTTTATACGGAATTTATACAGGATCGGAAGAGAACCATCAAATGATATTAGATTCATTCAAGAAGGTTGATGAACCTCTAATAGATTTAGGAGGAATCGTAACCTATAAAGAAGCTCAAAAAGCTTTAGACGAAGATTATCCGGAGGGCATGCGCTATTATTGGAAATCTCTGTATCTTGAAGAATTAAGTGATGAGATAATTGAGGTAATACACAACTTGGGCACTAATCGTCCCTCTCCCCTTTCAACGTTAGATATTTGTTTTATGGGGGGAAAAATCCAAGATGTTAATACTGCTGCAACTGCGTTCAATAGGAGAGATGCCAATTACATGCTGGGCTTTGAATCCAACTGAGTGGATTCTTCTTATGATGATGAGAACATCCAATGGGCGCGAAAGTCTTTCCAAGAATTAAGTCAATTTTCTAAAAGGGTGCCTATATGAATTTTGCGGGTTTTGGGGAAGATCATGAAAATCTTTTAAAACAATCCTATCGTGAAAATTATAATAGAATGATCAAGGTTAAAAAAGAATATGATCCCCTCAATCTTTTTTAAAAATTATTTTAAATAGATTTTATAATCCTTTTATTTATAAGGTGAGAACAGAGTATGGAGCAATAAACCTTAAATAGTCTATAACTTAATGTTATATATAACTATTATATAAGGGATACATATGTTTAAGTCTATTTCAGATTTGACCGGTTTGGATATTTTACGAGCGAGTTTCACCTTAGTCTTTGTGATCATCTCGTTTCTTGTGGGGCTTCGGATTCTACTTAAGTATTTTACATTGAAAAGAAAAGAGTTGATAACTGTAGGGCTCTCATGGATATTTCTCAGCTCACCATGGTGGCCTTTAGCAATCAGTTTCATTACCATCCTCCTGTTTAATTATTTATTAGACCCCTGGTTCTATGTTTTTCTCATGAACGGATTTGCCGCACCGGGGCTCTTTTGCTGGATTTATTCGGTTTCAGAGTTGAATTTTCCGCAGTTGAAAAAAAAGCTTATCGTGATCTTTGGAATAATATGTGGGGTCTATGAAGCGATTTTACTTGTTTTATTTGGGCTCAATTATGAGTTGATAGCGGCACAAGGAGTAAACTTTGATGGATTTAATTATAGCAGAAGCATATTTGTAATGATCTTTCTTATCTTCTTCATTGTGACGGCATTTGTAAGCGCAATTTTATTTTGCAGGGCATCACTACAATCCGAAAATGAAACGGTTCGTTGGAAGGGGAAGTTTTTATTATTAGGTTTTATTACATTCGTGGCGGCAGCAGCAATTGATGTATTTAGCTTTGGAAACAAAATTCTCCAAGCAATCTTGAGAATTGCGTTAAGTATTGCGGCAATATTATATTATTTGGGGTTCTTTTTACCTTCTTGGTTGGAAAAATACCTCATTAAGTAATATAATTCAATATCCATCTATCTCCTTACCTATCTAGTTCCCAAACTAATAAAACATCGAAGAGGATTCAAGAATGGCTCACGTTCAAGTTATCTGTCCTTCATGTGGTAGGAAAGGAACCATCACGGTAGCTGATGATCTCCTTACCAAAACTGGGCGTGGACTTTTGGCAGTCAACATCGCGCAAAAAACAATTTGTAAACACTCATTTACGATCTATCTTGATACTCACGGCGAAGTTCGTGACTATTTTACTATTGATTTTGAGATTTCACTTCCCGATTTAGAAACTCCTCAGAAAAGCGAAACAAAGGAATTACCTTCCAATAAAATCGTTGATATCGATTTAATTCGACTCAATCTACCTGCCGATTTATTAACCTTCATTCTCAAATGCATTTTTCATCATAAAGATATAGTACTCCTTTTGGAGCAAGCATTCTTAAAAGAGCATCTACTAAATTTTTTTCATTTTATAACAAAAAATACTTTCGACATAACCATTTCAATTCTCGCAAAACAAGAATATGAACAAACCAAGAAAGAGCATAAACAATCTATGGTCTTTGAAGGATTTAAGATCGTCAATAATCCCCAGAGTTTTATCAATCCAAAGAAATTGCACATTGAGAAAATGATAGTCAATAAATTTCTAAGTAAAACCGATCTGGGCTACGGGTATATCATCCTCAAAAACGAAATTGAAAAAGTCTATACACTTTCCAGTAGGTTTCTTACCGTAATGAACGATAGGGAATGTTGTGGTGAACCTATTAATAGCCTCCAGATTGCCAATCAGATTGAAAAAGAGTTAGATGTCTCCATTAATAATGAATATCTTCAATTTTTATTGGATGTATTGGAACATTACTTCGGAAAAAAAGCGCCTCCCATTACAGATTCCTTTCTTGGATTGATTTGAATTAAAAGAATAATTTAGCACTCCAGAGACACTTCTCTAAGTACCCATGAGGAATACGAATAAACATCTCTTTTTTTCTTTAAATGCATTAAATGATGACTTTTTTTAGCTATTCTTTCTTTTTTGCAATAAGCACGAAACTATAAGAATACACAAAAATGCCTTCTATTGTAAATTGCAAATAATATAATATAAAATAATATGATATTGCAATCATTTGATTGAGAAAAAAATGTTGAATAAAAACGCATGGGAGAGTTCTGAATGGACTAAACGTTCCTATCAATTATTAAAAGGAATAAAACAATTTCCCCAAGATAGTAAACTAATTATGGTTATAAGACATTCTCACCGCTATGACTCAAATAGTATTCGTGATCATCCTAAGGATCTATTAACTCCCGTGGGGCATCAATATGCCAAGCTTTTTGGCGAATCCCTTCCCAAAGATCGACCGATCCGAGTGTATCATAGTATTATAGAGCGTTGTAAACAGACTGCAGATAATATCATCAATGGCTATATTCATAGTCCTCTCTCAGCTGAATTAATGGGAACCCTTGATGTCCTCTATGATATTGGTATTACCCAAGAAGATTTTTATAGAGAAGCTGCAAAATATCCTCTCGATAAATTAGTGTATCGATGGGTTGCAGGACTCTATCCGCAGGAAATGATCCCGCCACTTCAAGAATATGCCATGAAAGCTGCAAGACGTATATGGAATGTGCTGGAGAGTGCACCTGAAAGATGTATCGATATTCATGTTACTCATGACCTTATTTTATCGGTATTGCGCTTGGGATGGTTTGGATTGCCCTTCCAAGAATGGCCTTCTTATCTAAGCGGGATTCTTTTTTCTCTACAAAAAAAAGAAAAAAAAATTTTACTCTATGATTTCAACTATTTAATTTCTCTTGAACAACCATTCTGGTTTCAAAACACATAAAAATAGGTGTATTATAATGAAAATTAAAACATACGAATTACTTTGCCATTGGAAGCAAGGAGATGAGCTCTCCTGGTTATTAGAAAGACACCCTCATCCTCAAACGGCATTGCTCAAATGGGCTGAGAAAATGGAAACCAATGCAGCAAACCTTCGACGTTTGGCTACACTATTTAAGGAAAAAGAACTTCATATTGATGCGGATACCCATTATATTGAATTGTCCGGAGATGAGAAGGCATTAGAACAAGCTGTTGCGGAACAAATTATTAATCTCTATGAGACCGAATATTATGATGAGGATTTTTACGATGAGTTTGAATTTGATTCCTCTCTTAGCGAAAAAGTTTCTTTCGCAAGAGAAAGAGAGCATACTTGCTTTAGTTGTAATAAAACATTAACCTTTGATGAGTATAATTCGATCAATCTCCACGAATTCTCTCAAGAGCAGCTATTGGATTTATGGTCTAATGATTTCATACGCTTCTATTGCTGTGAATGTCTCGCCAAACTAAAATGCCCCCTATGTGAGGGTAAATTGGAACCTCTTCAAAAGGAAGACGGACATGGGTATTATTATTGTGCGCGCTGTATTAACGATATCGTTGATGAAATATGCCACAATTCAGAAATACAAGACACTAATATTCTCGTACGCAAAATTCTTAGATTAAATAAGGTTATAATCAATCTAAATGATTGAAGCATTCTTTTTTATGTAGAAAAAAAGAAATAAATGTCTTCAATAGCATCATTCCATTATTGAAGAGCGACAAATTTCCCTAAGTTAGATATCTAATTCAAATACTCCATCATATTAGGTTATTTTTTTCATACAAAGAAAGTTATCCATTACACATTCGACTCGTCAAATGCGATATTTCTTCTAAAAAGTATAATTTTATTCATTTTATGTTGAAAATATCGATAAAATTAATTAATCATTTTTTTAATATAAATATATATATGATCAATTATATTAATTTGATCGACAAATTGGGTAAAGTTAAAAATGAATTTAGACGTTATCGATTTAAAAATTTTGGAAGCCCTCAAGGAAGATGGAAGACAATCTTTTAGAGATATTGGCGATATTGTGGGCAGAACAGAGGCTACTGTTCGACGAAGGGTTAAGAAGATGATTAAAAAGAACATTATAAAGAAGTTTACCATCAACTATGAGATTGATCAGGGTTCGAAAGTGCGAGCTACGATTAAAATTGAACCTGATTACAAGAAAATTAAGTCAATCATGAAAGAATTGAAAAAAATAGAAGAGATTACCGATATCTGGAGGCTTTCGGGAGATTGTGGGCTTTTCATCATTTTAGAAATTCCCGCGATCGAGCAGTTCAATCCGCTCATTGAAGAGAAGATTTCTCAGATAGAAGGCTTAAAAATAACTGAAACATGTTTTATCACCGATGTAATTAAATAAAAAGGGGTAATCCCGACATAATGCAAATTTTTGAAGCATAAGAGTTTTTTTAAGACTTCAATCTTAGTTTCTCTCCTTCTAATTTGCACATCTTTACAAATCTTAAATAGAGTATAAAATAGGGATAATGAAATATAGGATACTTTGTTGAATTATATGTAAAGAAAAATGAGTAAGACTACGATTTCTTTCCCTTTATCTTTTTTTATCTCCTCCTATTTTTTCTGAGAAAAATTCCTACAGCAATTATAGCTATAGCACTTATTGAGATGGTGCTTCCAATGAAGAGAGGGGAGAAAAGAAAGGACTCTGCTTCATTTAATGATTCGAAACAGCTATAAAGAATTAGATGTAATTCGGTTAAAGTATCCTTAAAAGGAGCATTAGGGCCTTTCGTGAGCGCATCAATCAAGATATAATCGTCATTTCCAGGTTCTCCAAATTCGAAGATGGAAAATCCGCTAATATTATTGGCTCGTCCGTAATGAATTTTTTGAACAATTTCTTGTGCTACCAGTTGGGGGGTAATATCGAGATCATCCCATACATTCGAATAATATCCTAATCCCATAGATACTTTGCTTATATTGTTTTCTACCCAGCTATTCCAAACATCAACTTCTCCTTTCCACCAAGAAGTTTCATAGCAATATTCCATGGAAACTGTGAAATCGATGGCATTAATAGAAACCCACAGCTTTGGATCCTGTTGGAACACAAAGGGCGTGGGTATTCCATCATACATATAACCGCTTCTATTCCATCGATTTACATCATTATTATTAGAATCATTAAACCAAGTAGAATACCAATAGGGTATATAATCCTCCGGCTCTCTGAATTCGCCCGAAAGAGGCTTGGACGCTGTGGAAAACTTTTTATTGGGATATTGTGTTTTTAAGGCGTTTTGAGTCAGTATTAAGGTCTCTTTGATTGCATTTATTTGTGTCTGATTTACTATAGAAGAAGAATTATACCGGATATAATCGAAATGGATGCCATCAAGAAGCTCATACTCTTCTAAGAGGGCAAGCGCCCAGTCTCTCTGCGCCTGTCGTTCTGAAGAATTGGTAAAGTCTGCAAGAGTTCCTGCAATACGGTGGAGATTACATACCCATGCATAAATAGTAAGTCCTTTAGAATTGGCAAGGGAGAGCATTGCTTCAAAGTCATCAACATCACTCCATCCCTTATTGCCGTTAATAGGAGGCGCAATAAGAAAGATAGCATTTAAATTCGCATCACTTATTTTTTTAATTGTTTCCAATCTTTTCTGCTCCGTGTTGAACGCATAATCATTTAACCATACCGCTCTCATCTCTTTTGAGGATGATGCAGATAAGAAGCCGTTTGAAAAAGCTTTCATTTGGCAATGATCTTCACCTTCGTTATATACTAATACATAAACATACGGATTTATTACAAAAAATATAAAAAACATTGAAAAGATCTTCTTCATGATTCTCTTATCCCATACTTTTTTTGGACGGATCTTAACTACACAAATATAAAATTAAAAATGAAATATTGTTTAAATGTTATGACTTATATGTGTTTTATACAAATGTAGAATATGAAAAAATTATGGACATTATAAAGGAATTAATCAAGAAAACTTGGTTTGCTTTCAGTGTGTCGATGTATGATGATTTAGTTTATCCTAACAAAAATCTTTCTTTATGTAGCAAAAGTATGAACTATTCTGAATCTGTTTCATTTCATTCATGTTTTGAAAAATTACATTATATTCATCTATGGGTTTTATACGATGCTATTCTTGTGCGAATATATTATACAAAAAACCCAACTTCCATTGATAACCATTATGTTAGTTGATCTTATAAGTGGTTTATTTTTCTCTTTTAGTTTCTAAGAAGAATTATAACATTATTTTTTTCTCAAAAACGGAATGTTTAAATACTCAAAGAATTTAAAACATAATTAGCTAGTTAGTTAATTTATGTACACAAAATTAAAAACAGACTCCTTTAACATAATAATATTCAGATGAGGGATTGAAAATATGGCAAAAAAGAAAACCTCCACCCCAAACAAAACGCCCGCAAAAAAAAGCGGAGACAGCTACATGGCAAAGGCTCCTATTCGCCGATTAATGAAGAAGGTAGGCGCTGATTTAGTAGCTGCTGAGGCTCTCGATCAATTAATTGCATTTTTGGAAAAAACAGCAATAGACACAACTAAAAAAGCTATAAAGATGTGTAACGCAGACAAAAGAAAGAGAGTAATGGGCTCAGATATCCGAAAAGCATCTGCAAGGATATAGGCTAATTAATTAAGCCTTTTTTTCCTTTTTATTTCTTGTTATCATCATTTCATTTTCATATCAGAGGATTGCTTATTATCAATTTCATATTTTATTGTGATATGAACCAGAAAAGCTAAGTTTTATTTCATAATATTCTCTTCCCAGTTGAAGCCTCCCCGCCCTAAAGGACGGGGATTCCCGCGAGTCCACTAAGCATTAGCTGACGGGCATATCTTAGGGCTGTTTGTCGCGGTAAACCCCTTCCACGTGCGTAGAAAGGATTCCTCCTTCAAGGAGGGTTGATGCGATAAGTCATCGGATGTCAAGAACGTTACCATGATATTCACGGCGGAATTTAAGTCCCTATCCATCTTATGACCGCATTCGCAAGTAATAGTACGCTCGGACAATGAACGCTTTACTCTTTTCCCGCATTTCGCACAGGTCTGTGTGGTGTATGATTCATCAATTCTTATTACTCTTTTGCCTATTTTTTGTGCTTTATAGGTTAAGAATTGGACAAATCTTCCCAACGAGCCCGTGTTTTGCATTGAATGATTAAGAGTCTTGTTCGATTTGTTTTGTCGGGGCGATTTGGTGGTTTTTTTCTTCCGTGCCATCGTTTTCACA
>SHMU01000008.1 GCA_008080765.1 Promethearchaeota archaeon
ATAGACCCAGTATCCTCGAAATATCGATTATCCTTATATGTTTTATAGCAGGTATAATTCTTGGGGTTTTCGCATTTATATCATCAAAAAAAGCGAAAATAGAAGAAATGGAAAATACCATACAAAAAACGGGGAAAATTTTAGGATTCTTGGGAATCCTCCTTAACTCATTGATAATAGTCGTTTATATTGTTGATGTAATATTGCGCTATAATAATGGAACATCCTTATATGATGTGACTTTTGGAAATCCTTTTTTCGTTTTTGGTTTATTTATAATATTTATATGTTGTTTATCAGGATCAAGTCGAAGAAGATGGTGAGAGGCGGAATAATATTTTACTAGGAAGATTCATATGAGTGGGTGATAGGTTTTATTTTTTTTTTTTTTTTTTTTTTTTTTTTTTTTTTTTTATTTTTTTTTAAAATTTTTTAAAACTAATCACATTTCTTGTGAGATACAAGTAGCAAGTAGCATCAATCCTTTAAGAACTTCCCACAAGTATTCTTTAAATGCTTAATTATGTGATCTCTATCCTTCCAAATAATCCAAGAATTTCCCAATTTTTCGAAGTGAAATCCTTCATATTGCTGTTCTTTTAGATTTGTAAGCAGTTTTTTAAGATATGTCCATGATAAATCTGTCTCGTCTGCAATGGTCTGGATATCTACCGGTTTATTCACCTCTAATTCTAGGTTTATATAACACAGAAGTCTTTCAAATGCTGGCGTTGGGGATGTGTCGTTATTTTCAGAAGAAATAATATTTTCACCTTCTTAAAAATCAAAGAATTGAGTAATTTAGTTCAATATACAAAAAAGAATAATGGTTAAAATAGATTTTTAGATCTTTGCCTTGTTTCATCATATTAGAAAAGTTTAGCTTTAGTTATTTTTTTTCCAGAAAAAGTCCCTCTTTTAAGGTTTTACATGGTTTAAGATAGGCTAAGTCTGAGGTTTTTGAAAATGATTCCAATAAAGCGCTCCATTCCTTAAATTTTCTCTTTCCCATACTAAATGGTCCAGGCATATTCATTCCAGCAACTACTGCTTTATCAATTTCTTTATAAGTGTCCATAACATTTTCTTCCAGTAATCGACATGCTTCATTTAATTGTATAGCCATAAATATTTCAAGATCAAATAAATCCGCTTTTTCTTCTAAATCCATGAGGGGTTTTTCATTTGCTGTCCATTTATAAAATCCTTTTCCCGTTTTTCTGCCTAAATCCCCTTGTTGTACTAATTGTTTAAGCTTCTTAGCAGGAGTAAAATCTTTGGAAAGTTCCTCAGCAAAATAATTAAAGCTTGCATAAATAACGTCCAAACCCAAATAATCCCATTTGGCATAGGGTCCTAAGCCTCCTTGGAGAGCTACTATATCAGCATCCACCATTTCATATGAAAGTCCCTCTTTTTTTTCACATTCATTCAATAACCAATTAAGATAAATGCTACTCGCTGCAGTTATCCGATTAATAACGAATCCTGGTCTTTCTTTTTCGATTTTAATTATTTTTCTCTTTCCTCGTAAGCAAGGCAGTGATTTTAGAAAACGATCTCCCACCTTAAAAGTATCTTTAGAAGTTTTTTTTCCTTTAATAAGCTCTATTGCTTGTAATAAAATTATAGGAATAAAGAAATGCATCCCTACTATTCTTTCTGGTTTGGTTGATTTTAATGCAATTTCAGTTATTGGCATATTCGAAGTATTAGATGCGAGAATAGTATGTTCAGATACGATATTACTCAATTTTTCAAATAACTGCTGCTTTAGTTTCATATTTTCTGGAATAGCCTCAATAACAAGGTCTGCATTCTTAACCGCGTTATTAATTATAGATGATTTTTGTATTCTTTCCAGTAATTGATTTGTAGAAATCCCTTGAGGGAGTCTATTTTTCGTTTCAAGTGAGCGGAAACTCTTTTCAAGAAAGAGGAGCGCCTTTTCTGTCATTTTTTCGTTGACATCATAAAGATGGACGTTATATCCTCCCATCAAAACAACTTGAGCTATTTCACGTCCCATAATACCTGTACCTATTATGGCAACATTTTTAATTTTATCATACATAGGTTTATCGGTTTTGATAAAGTAAATTGGTTAATTAATTGGTATTCAAATCAATAAGGGTAGCTATTGTTGCTTTCGTAATTTGTGTAAGAAAGCCAAAATCTAATTTTTCTATGGTATCTGCTTGAGTGTGATAATAGGGAAATCGAAAATTGGCAGTATCGGTGAGAAATAATCCTGGGATGTTCTCTCGCCAAAAGGGGCCATGATCACTTCTTAATAAATCAGGAAAAGTTTTTGCAATCTGCTCATATCCTATATTGAAATGAGCATACGCATAGGGAAGATCAATTAATTCATTGGAAGCGTTTCGAGAGAAAGTTTCAATAATCTCATCTGAACCCTTTGATGCTATAATTGAAATAAAATTTCCGACCATTTCATCAAAATCAACTTTATGAGTTTTAAAAATGTTTCTGAGTATTTTTGGCGACATAGAAGGAGGAAACCATTGACTATTCAGTTTCTTATTGGTATATGCGATTGTGTCAAAACATAAAATTCCTTTGATCTGCTTTTTTTTATCCAGAGCTTCTTTTAACCACAATTCGCTGCCCAAAGTATAGTAATTTTGTCCTTTTTTATCCAATTCTTCATAAAGCTCTTTCCAGAAGATAAAATAGTTTTCTACAATGGGAGGGGTTTTTAGTGTCATTTCATTTAATGCTGCTTGGTTTGCTTCAATATAGAGCTTACCTTTACTCCGAAAAGAATAAAATAGTTCTGTATATTTGCTCATAAACTCATGAATCTTAACAGACGTATATCTATTAAGTTCATCAGTCATACCTAGTTCTTGTGCTTTTTTATTACAATGTAATTCAATGTAAGGGTCTCCTTCTTCTAAAGAAAAGCAAAGAAATCCTACATTAAAGTCCTTATTTTCTTGAGCTAACACCCTTGCACATTCTAGCATTAATGCTACTCCCGAAGCATTATCATTAGCTCCCGGACAATTTGCAACGGTATCATAATGTGAGATAAGAATGATTTGTGGTTGGGAGTCACTTGAAGTATAAGCCTCAATGTTTTTAAATGTTTCGTCGAAACCATCAACTTTGAATTCTTGCTGATGGGATTTTAATCCGTATCTATCCAATTCAGCTACAATATATTCTCTTGCAGATTCTAAGTTATCCAAATCTTTGATAGGATGTCTTGGACCTTCTAAGTTAAATATATGCTTATAAAGATTTTCAATCTTTACTTTAGTAATGACTTTTTCCATTATTCTATTGACATTCTTACTGATTTTAATAATTATTACAAATTAATAGAAATTTAAAAATCTTAAAACTAAAGAAGATATACTAGAACTGCCCAAGAGATTAGAAATGTTCCAAGCCCCAGAAAAATTGAGATGGGTAATCCGGGTAATATTTTATTTCGTTTTAATCCTTGGATAGTAATCCCAGTACCTATTACAATGGCAAGCGTTGTTAGGAGCACAATAATAAGATTTCCCGTCAAAATTAATGAGGCTGAAGTAAGCATACTGTAAAATACTAAGTCTCCGATTCCAAGTTCCAATTTTGAGGTATCATAATCAATTTCACCGCTTTTGATCTTCTCTTCGATTTCTTCATCAGAGATTCCTGAAGCTAAATCAATCATCTGTTTAATGGGACCTTTCTTATAAAGAACGGCAAAAATATCCCATAACGAAATACCAATTAAAATTGCAATTGTTGTCCAAAGTGGCATCATAATTCCTAAAAGAGCTCCTGTTAAAAGTCCTACATACAACACCACAGAGTTCTTTATGATTAAGCTTTCGGTTGAAAAATATTTATACATCATAAAGATGCTTATAACTATGATCCCAACCAACATACTATAATATACTATATTATATATCACTTGGATGTTTTCAAAGGGTTGAATTGAAACAAAAATCAAATATAATATAATTTCCCCAAAAAAAAGAGACTGTAAAATAATTAGAAATCCAATACTTAAACCAAAAATATATTTTAACACATTAATACCTTTTCTCTTCACAATAAAAATAATAACGAACGCAGAAGCAACAGCAACCACTGTAAAGATTAATCCATTTAGTAACCCCGCAGTCGCCCCATACTCCGCCTCGGAAAAGTACCCCCCCTCAATCTGAACTCCCGCTACGGCATCAGTTAAGTAGGTGAGAATACCGGCACAAATAATCGCAATTAAAATAGGAATAGGATAGAGATTCCTGTTTACGGTAATGGTCGGAAAAAAATGAGGTATAAAATCTTTCTCAACTTTTTCCTTCTCCGAATCCCCTTGCTCACTCGCTTCATCTGAAGAATGAGGCACATTCTCATCCTTTTCATTGAGATTTGAAGTCATAATAAATTTTAAGTTTTTGAATAATATAATCAACATTAATTTAAATAGAAATTCTTTTTAAACCATAGATTTAAGTCAATAACCACATTCTCATATATATGTGCGTCTTGAAAGAGACAACATAAATTTTACTCATTTAAAAATCTATAGTTCTTAATGCATAAATCTTTATAGTGAATTGCTTTTATTAATTATAGTGAAAAGATCTAGAGTTATGGCTCGCCATGAATCGATATGAGAAATATAAAAGAAAAATTAAACGCTATTATCATTCAATATCCCGGTATAAACTAAAGTTAAAGCGAAAAGTTCTGAAATTAAGAAATATTATCTTGGAAATTGGCATCTCCAAGGATGAATTTAATTTAATGACGCCTTCAGCAAAAGCTATTTCATATCCATGCCATTTAGGTATTCTTTTCATCGGAGATTTTCAAGATAATTTATTTCCTATAATTCGAAGACATTTATTGGGTATTTATGGACCATTCTTTTATGAGATCCACGATTTAGGTAAGAAAGATTCTTTACAATCATTTCCCGGTGATTCCTTTAAGAAGGGTATTAAACGAGAGTTAAAAGAGGAACAAAACGCTATACGATCGCTTAATTTACATCCGACTAAAAAATTTCACCAACTCCTCATTGAAAAACAAAAACAAGATAATATAGATGTGATCTTAGCTATTACCGACCTTCCGCTCTATTCAAGTTATGATAAACAAATCATCTTTCTTTTTGGGGAGGCTAACTTGAAACATTATTGTTCAGTGGTGTCTTCATTTAATTTGAAAGAAGCCTTTTACGAACGCCGGCAAAATCCTCACCTTTTTGAGCAAAGAATAATTAAAGAATCAATTCATGAGGTAGGCCATTTATTATTAGGGCGCGAGCATTGTCAAAATGAGTTCTGTGTCATGACATACTCTACCGAAATTGAGGGAATTGACAGAAAGTCACCCCATCTCTGCAAAATGTGCTTTGATAAATTACACTCTCGAAGAGTAAAATATAATCTATAAACTAGCTTACATACTTTTTATAAAAGCAAACTTAAATTTTAACTCTATAATTATATAATTCTAAAAAAGAAGTAGATATTAATCGGAAAAAGGAATCAATTAAACATTAGGAAAGAGAGACTTAAAAATGAATATCGGGATTTTTTCGAGCAAAGTCTTTTACTACTTCTACTAACTCCTTTCTTTCATTACCTTTAGATTTCAATGGATATAATTCATTTATGGTAAGATTATAGAGTTTTCCCCAATTCTTCGCTACATTTTCCATTCGATAGCTTTGTGCAATGCTACGAGCATTTCTCCCAAATTCAGCCCTCAAATCATCATCCTTCAATAATCTCACAATGTAGTTTTCGAATTCCTCTAAATTGTTTGCCAAATAGCCCGTTTTTCCGTGCCGAATCACATCCGCAATCCCGCTTCCATTCGCACCGACATTTGGTGTGCCTTGAGCCATTGCCTCCAATAGCACCAACCCTTCTGCTTATACCCATGACCACAAACAACTTAAATCTGCAGCATGATATAATTTAAGCAAATCATCAAAAGGTACTCTTCCCGTATAGGAAATAAAATCTCTGTACTTTCTTTTATTTACAATTTTCTTTACAGATTGACTTGAAGGGCCATCCGAACCAACCATTAAGAGATGAGCATCGGGAACGCGCTTATGAATGTTTAGGAATTGTTTAATTACTCGTATTGGATGTTTTTCGGGGGATAAACGAGCTACATTCAATACCACTTTCTTATCTTCAATATTGTATTTTTCACGGATTCCATTAACTTTTAATTCTCTATAGAAGAAATCATGAATTCCATTGGTTAATGCGACTATTGGTTCTCTAAATTTATATTCTAATAACATCTTCTTTTTAGTCATGGTTGGTACATGACAAAGTTCATATTTATGTAAAGCTAAGCGTTCGTACCACCAAAAAAAGCCATTCCTTGTAAGAATTTTACCGAAAAAAGGAAAATATTGCGTTGAATAAAAGCTTAGAGGACTATGATGGCTTCCTATAAGAGGAATTCTATGCTTTTTTGCCCAATGAATCCCAAGTGCCCCCACCGACACATGTGTTTGTATATGAATGAGTTGCAGATATTTAGGTCCTTCATTGAATATCTTGTGAATGGGAAAACTAAGAACAAACTCGGTACTCTCTGCAATTCGAACTCCTCCTAATTCATGGAAAAATAAATTTTTTATCTTTCCATTCCCCTTATGTCCCTTATGTCCCTTATGACCATTATGTCCATTTTCTATTCTCGGAGTGAATACATGTACTCTATGGCCTTGTTTTGCTAAAGTTTCACTTAAAAATCTGCACGCATGTGCAGAACCATTTGTTTGAAAATATTGACACGTAAACATGCCAATAGAATATTTTTCCACCATTAGAGATTAAGCACTAATTGAAGTTTAGAATATTGTAGTAAATGCTGTGCGCAATTTACATTAGCAAGGAATATATTTAACTAGATATTCATTTGCTTAAATAATTATCGAAATCTCTTTCTATATAGCTCTCTATTTACTATTAATTACTATTGCACCTTATATAGGATTAAATGGATTAGATTAACTTCTTTCTTATAAAAAGAAAAAGTCAGCTAAAATTCTATCAGGGATCCTTTATTTAATAAAACAACCTTATATATTGAGCGGCATCCTACTTTTTCTCTCTTTATTACGTTTGGTCATAGGAATACTCTAAGTCCCTTAGTTTATTATATATCTTAGCAATCACTATTATTATGAATGCTCTGAGTGACCTACGGATCCTTAGAAGACAAGGAGTATGTATAATGCTTTTTCGAACAGGACTTATCAATTTTTCGCATAACGGTTTTATATATGTTTTTCTCTCTCACTAGCTGCATTTCCCTTTTTCTTTGGTACCTTTATTTTTATATGCTTTTAATATTAGATATTTGGTTGTCTAATTAGTTGAAAAATAAAGTTATAATGATTGAGATGATGGCTTATCAAAACACTTTCAATGTGAAGAAGGAGAAATGTAAATCTAAATCTGTTTAAAGAACTATAACTACTACTTAAAATTAAATCGAGATTAAAACGAAATGAAACCTAAAATTTTATTGAAGGGTTTTCTTTTACAAATTTTTTAACTACTTCAACCCGTTCTCGCCTTTCTCTTCTATAATATCGGAGAGGATATAATTCATTAATTGTTAATTCATATAATTTTATCCAATTTTTTGCTACATTTTCAATGCGATATGATTCGGCGACCTTACGAGCTCTATCTCCAAAACTTTTCCGTAACTCATCATCTTTTAGTAATTTTACTACGTAGTATTCAAATTCTTCCAAATTGTTCGCTAAAAATCCTGTTTTTCCATGCTGGATTACATCCGCAATGCCGCTTCCATTTGCACCGACATTTGGCGTTCCTTGAGCCATCGCTTCCAATAATACCAAACCTTCAGCTTCCACCCATGACCACAAGCAAGACACATCTGCGGTTTTATAGAGTTTGACTAAATCATCAAACGGTACTTTTCCCGCATATGATACAAAATCTTTATATTTCCGCTTTTTGACGATTTTCTTAACTGCATCACTAGATGGGCCATCTGAGCCAACCATTAAGAGATGGGCGTCAGGAATTTGTTTTTGGATGTTTTTAAATTGTTTAATTATCCTTGTGGGGTGTTTTTCAGGTGATAATCGAGATACATATAATAATACTTTTTTATCTTCAATATTGTATTTTTCCCGGATTCCGTTGGGTTTTATATCTTGAAAATAATAATCTGCGATCCCGTTGGTCAAAGAGACTATAGGTTCTCTAAATTTATATTCCAACAACATTTCCTTTTTAGTTCTGGTCGGCACATGGCATAAATCATATTTTTCAAGCGCCAAACGTTCATACCACCAGAGAAACTCATTACGTACGAGGAGTTTTCCAATAATTGGGAGATATTGTGCGGAATAATATGTCATCGGACTATGATGACTGCCCACCATCGGGAGTCCACTTCTTTTTGCCCAATGAATCCCAAGTGCCCCTACCGACGCATGAGTCTGAATGTGCGCAATATCAAGATTCTTAGGTCCAGGCATAAAGGCTCTATGGATGGGAAAACTAAGGACAAAACCGGTGCTTTCAGCAACTCGCGCCCCCCCAAGATCGTGGAAATGCAAATGTTTAAGCTTTCCGTTCCCATTATAACCATTATAACCATTATGTCCATCATGTCCATTATGTCCGTTTTCTATTCTAGGGGCAAACACATGAACATCATGACCCAGTTTTGCTAAAGCTTCGCTTAAATATCTGCATGCATGTGCAGAACCATTCATTTGGCTGTAAAGACAAGTGAACATACCAATAGAGAGCCTTTTTTTCGTCATAGTTAATCCAAAAATAGTTTTATTGTAGAGATATATAATTTTAAAATATTCGTTTACTTAAATATTCGTTTGAATAATTTAAGAAATTTCTAAACTATCAAATTCTTATTGAAGAAATAAGAATTGAACAAATAAAAACCTTATTACGTTTTTTAAAGATGCTAATATAACCCTTAATTAGCTTATTTTGAAACAATTAAATGTCTAGATTTCATAATAAATTGCTACTATAAAGAGTTTATTAATTATAGAAATAAAAGATTTGGAGAACTAAAACCACAAATTTTTTTTGACACGGAACTTTTTAATATTTATGGACCCCATAGAGAAGAAAAGAATAATTCAAGATATTGTAAAGAAGAGACGTTTACCATACTCCTTAGATTTAATTAAGGTGGAGGGCAATGAATATCATGTCTTAAATAATTTTGGCTCGGAAATGACCTATATCAAAAAGGATGACCAATATCTTTTAGAAGAGGAAATGTGATACTCCAATTAGGTTTTAAAGTACTAAAATATGATAATTATAATATTTAATGACAATTAATTTATAATACTTAGAAATTTAAGACAATAATTTTATAAATAGATTAGAAAAAAGATCGAAACAAAATAATATATAAATGTGTGATTATTATTCGACGAGCAAACAGCCGATCTGAAAGAACAGAAAATAAGTTAATAGAGAAATTTCGAGCGGTAGTGGACAAGAACACTTCTTTATCAATGTATCAAAAGAAGAATCGCTTTTATTGCATCATCCGAAGAGATTTAGCAAAAGATTATGAGATCGAAGTGGATGCTTCTGAAGCGCCGATCTTAAATAAGTTTCTCAAGGAGCCGGAGCCCTACGAGTCTTCGATGGCAGAGATTCGTATTTTAGAAGAGGAGGTATTTCCAGTAAATGATGCAACTAAGGAAGTATTTGGAGAGGATAAAGGATTTGATTTGAAATCCATTAAGTTGGGTATTGGAAGTAGCTATAGTGATTACGTGACGATGGGAGAACAGGATCTAATTAAATTTGATGTAAAACCCACTCTCACGGGCTTAATGAATTTTATTGAGGAAAATGATGATAGTATTTTAGGGTTTCTTGATTGCAATTATATTAGGGAGGAAGGAAACGTAGAATATTTAAATTGTAGCAAGACAAATTTATCCGATAATATTTATTCAATTAAATTAAAGATTTTAGCATCTATGCAGCAGAGAGGCTTTTTTCTGCAACAAGAACATAAGTATTATGGTCTACAATTGTATATTGTTATTGAATCCAAAATTCCCAATGATGATAAATTATTGGAATTTCTAAAGCGGTTAGGTATTGACTGGGAATTAATTTTCTTTAGGAGACGATTGGGTATTCACGATTGGACCGAAATTGAATGCGAGATCAATTCGGATAACCTTAAGAGTTATTTGCGTGCGAAATTTGAAAGTCTGAATTATTTTGATGTCAACAACATAAATCGGTTAATCACTAAAAATAATCTTTCCTTTATTGTTGCAGATAAAATGGCATCATTACTTGACAAAATGAAACGTGAGAGATCATTCCGACTTGAAGGAAGAGAAGTTGGCACCTCCAATTATAATGTAGACAACTACAGCGGAGATGAATATTCCCGAACGCTTAAAAAGGCGGAGATTGCTGCTGCAGCGAAGCTCGCTTGTGCCTATCTGGGAGTACAAAAAGAAATCGCCTTTGATCGAGATGTATCTGATGCTGAAATCCTGAAATATCAAGAAGAATTAGCAAATATCTAACTTTTTAACTATTTTTTATCCGCTCTTATTATTCTTTATTTTCTTTTAGTTTGTCCTTAATTTTCTTTATATTACTCTTTATGATGTTCCTAACGCGAATTATTGTTGTTGATTTATATTTTAAAAGATTTTATTAAAAAAGGATTCATTTTTGTTTGTATATTTTTTGTTT
This sequence comes from Promethearchaeota archaeon, assembly GCA_008080765.1. Classification (GTDB taxonomy): domain Archaea; phylum Asgardarchaeota; class Lokiarchaeia; order Sigyniarchaeales; family SOKP01; genus TEKIR-8. The sequence goes on from SHMU01000008.1 coordinate 10,764, forward strand.
ATTTTAGTTTTTACTAGAATGAATAATAAATAGCTAATTTAGTGTTAATACAATTAGAAATACTTACTTATTAAAAAATCAAGAGGGGTGAAAATGACAGAAACAATAGAAGAAGGAAAAGGAACAGAGCTAGAAGAAGTAAAAGAAGAGGAAATGACTCGTAGAGTTATCTATCCGCGATTCTATATCTGCGTCAACGAAGAAGGAACGGGATATACCGGTGAAATCCATCTTCCTGGAGTAGAAAGAGACTCTATTACCTTACGGATGAATGAAAATTATCTAGTAATTAAAGGTAAAACTGAAAGAGTTGATTATGTACGTTCATTTGGGTTTGGATGCCCTGTAGATCCTGCAACGGCAAAATCACGATATCGAGAAGGATTATTGACTTTTGATGTAGAGTTTAAAGAGCCCGAACTTCGTACTGTCGATATAGACGTTGAATAAGTTCTTTTACTTCTCTCTTTTTTTACCGAAATATAGTATATACGTAAAAAGATTATTGAAATAAATAAAATAATAAACATATTCAAACCTTTAATAAAAATGAATGAAAAAAGGAAAAATGAAAGATCAACGGAAAGGGCAAAGACAACAAAAGAGAAAGATACTGAGCACATAACAGAAACGACTATTGCAATACCATTTTATAATAATAACATTCAAAAATGCATTAATCCAGATGAATTGTTGGCAGCAATTAATAAGAATGAGGGAATCAAGGAAAGATTAGATTCTTGTTTAAAGGATGCCTTGTTTTCACATTAGATTTATTATTAATAGTAGTTGGTTACTTAAATAGAACATCAGTGGCAAGGATAGGTTCAAAATAAGAATTAAACTCAGCATCAAGATCAAAATCAAATTGTTAATTATAATCAAATATAATAATATTACAACCTATTGATCAGCCAAAAAACGAATTTAGAGATAATTTAAAACAAATATTAATTATTCACTTTAAAAATAGTCAAAAAATAAAATAAGTTGGATTTAAATAATGTGATTTTTTTCTATTGTATTCCAAAAGACTCTTTTAATAATCTTTCATCAAGCTTTCCCACAGTAATAGTATGACCGGTTTTGAGATTATTCACAGTATAAATAGCTGGTGCAAAAAGACCAGGATCTATTTTATAGAAATCATATTCTGCTTCTTTAAAGATCACATTAAAAGGCTGTCCATAACTGGATGAGGTACTTGCGGGGGCTTTTTTAAGGAGTTCAAAAAGTTCTGCTTCTTTTTCTTTATCCGCTTTTATTGTGTAAAAGGTTTTTCCGTACGCAAACATGGCATCATTTGGAGGACCCATTGCAGCGAAATCATCCTTTGCAACAGGAGCAACGGGTACCGTACCGAATCCGTCTTGAATAACTTCTAAGGGAAAGTGTATTTCATGCAATTTATGAATACCCGTTTCCACAATTCTTGCAGCAACCTGAATGGAGCCTGTAAGACACGCTGTAGGGGCACACACGGCATATGCTTCAGTAGGATCAACCTTACACTTATTTGCTACTAAATCCATAACCTCTTCATCGGGTAATTTCGCAGTTTCAAAGACAATGACCGCACAATCAGAATCATCTTGATACTCAATCTCTTCAAATAATTTCTCACCTCTCCTTTTTGCTCTTGCAGGGCCAGAACCTAAGGATTGAAAAACTGTTTTTTTCTTCATTTTTCCATCTTTTTCCACTTCCTTCTTTATTTTAACACTCCAACCCGCTAATTGAGAAGCCATACAGGACACTATTGGAAAAGAAGTATATACATTTACACTTGGTAAGTAATGGTTTCCCAGAGAAAAATTAGAAAACTCAACTTTACCTAAACCCCCCATACATATTTCTCCAACCAATCTTCCTCCTTCCCAAGAGGCATTTTTCATGGCAAGAACAGTAGAGCCATTTTCTAAGGTTTGTACGTCTGCTCCGAGTATTTCCTTGTTATCTATTATATGCTGGACGATATTTTTAGCTAAGGAATTTATTTTTACATGATGCAATTTAATATCACCATTTAATTTCTTTTTTATGAGTTTTAAATCTTCTTTGATTATTTAATTTTTAGAAAATTTTAAATTTCAATTAAAATCTTTTCGATCTCATAAATAAAATGATGGGTCTTTAATTTTTAAGTTGTAAAAAATCTGAAAGAAGTAACCATTAGGACATGAGTCTGATTATTTAAGAGAAAGGTCAATGTGGTAATTAGATAATAATGTTGATATATTTCCTTAAAAATGCCCTATTAGGTACTTTTTAAAAAGAGAAATTACTAAACTAAGACTCTCTTATTAATTATAAGGAGGGGTTTCTTTTTTATTTTTAAACACCGAATGCAAAAAGGAAGCCTTTATCTAAGAACACTTTGAAAATATTATTGAAAAATCTAACATACAGATCACTAGGTGTTAAGTAATGAAGCAATTTGCTAGAAGTAAAACAGAATTTTTACCAATCATCGATTATAGAAAATTGTGAGGAGAAGGGGACTCCTACCAACTTTGTGAATTAATACCAGAGGAGTTAATTAAATTTTATTAAAGTTTAAATAATAGAAAGAAGAAAAAAATAAAACAATCTAAGATTTTACATAATTAGAAATGAATTCGAGTTCAGATACCTTTGAGCAGTTTCTTTCGGATATAAAGCAAGTAGTTAATTATTTCAAGAAGAATCATCAAATAAATTATAGTCCCGTAAAAATCTATACTCATTTAGATGCGGATGGGCTCTCTTCAGGAGCAATTCTTGGAAAAGCTTTATATAGGGAGGAGATTGCTTTTCAAATGACTGTAATTAAACAGTTAGAACGGGAAGAAATTCAAAATATTGTAGCCCAGAGTGAAGAATTCGGTAATTTCATTATTTTTTCTGATTTTGGGAGCGGACAGTATTTAGCACTTAAGGAATTATTGAAGAATCCCTTTATCATATTAGATCATCATCTTCCTCAAAAAATTGCAAATAAAGAAGAGTTTGATGCTTTGGAGCAGATTTATCTCAGTACAAAGGAATGGCATATCAATCCATATTTCTATGGTTTTAATGGTTCGATTGAAGTTTCTGGTGCAGGAATGTGCTATTATTTCGCTAAGGTTTTAAATGAAGAGAATAAAGATCTTTCAGCAATTGCAATGATAGGTGCTAATGGAGATGTACAAAACCAAGGACCAAACAAATCATTTACGGGAATTAATTCTAAGATCTTGGAAGATGCCAAAGAATGCAATCTAATTGAAATCGTGGATGATATTAACTTCTCCCCCATTAGACCGTTAAATGAAGCGCTGGCTTATTCTTCTGATATTAATTTACCGGGGTTAAGTGGTGACATAAATAAAAGCTTAAAATTTCTTAAAAAACTGGGTATAATTATGGAAAAAACGGATGGAAAAATTAAAACTTTATTAGATTTAAATCAATCCGAAAAACAAAAAATTACCTCGGGGATTATTGAATATGCATCATTAAAATTAGATATAGAACCCTATGAAATCCTAAATAATCTAATAGTAAACAGATATTTATTAACAAAAGAAGAACCCGGTACTGATTTACATGATATTAATGAATTTTCAAATTTATTGAACGCATGCGGAAGGTCCAACAACGCCTCCATTGGTATTGCAATTGCAATGGGCGATAGAGAAAAAGCATTAAAGCAAGCTCGGGAAAATCTTAAAGCATATAAAAAAACCCTTTCAGAGGCACTTCTATGGGTGAAAGAAAAAGATATAATAAAAGAATTGGATTATATTCAATATTTCTACGGAGAGGATAAAATTTCGGATACCATCATAGGGACAGTGTGCTCGATGCTTATTTACGATGAAAGCAAAATCATTAAAAAAAGTAAACCAATTGTTGGTTATGCGAAGAGAAAAGGGACGGGAATTTATAAACTTAGCGCAAGGGCTCATGAATCAATTGTACAAAAAGGTGTAAATTTATCTGAAGCGATACGGGATGCACTCCAACAAACTAATTTAAATGCTTTAGGTGGTGGACACCCTCCTGCAGCGGGAACTACAGTTCCCATAAATAAAATCGAGCAATTTTTAGACAATATGAGCGCGGTAATCCAGAATCAATTAGAAAAGTAAGAGCGTCTAAGAATATCGATTATCGGTATTTTGACCTTTAATATCACATTCAAAATTCCATTCACAGCTATTTTTGAATTTTGATATAATTTCTCATTTTCATTTACCATCTAAAAAACAAATAATGATTCAAATTTCTATAAAGTATAACAATCCTTTTTCCTATGATCTTAAATTATCACACTTTTAAGACATGTTTCAGTTGAAATCTCAAAACAAAATACTAAATATGATAGAAGATTACTATTTAGTAGTAGATGGGATATACAAATACAAATATATATAAGAGTCTAAAGATGGAAAAAAATGTCGTATCCTAAAACATCAAAAGTAAGAAGCAAGAAAAAAGATAAGGTAGAAGTCCAATTTCTCGCTGAAAAATTAGAATTAATTTTAGATAGAGAAAAATGTACGGGATGTTGTGTATGTGTAAGAGTCTGTCCTAAGCAAGCATTTGTTAAAGCCACCCCAGAGGGTCCTAAAACCTTTTTTGGCAAACAAGTTATTTACAAACGTCAATATGCCTACATACCTTTCATCCACGATCCTAATACGTGCGTGTTTTGTGGGTTATGCACCTATTGTTGTCCTTTTGATGCATTGCGGCTTAAAAAAGATGGAAAGATAATTCCTCCTGAGGAAATTAAATTAGTAGAGTTAAAGGCTGTTCCGAAATTAAAATATGAAGAAGTAAATTTAAAGAATGGAAAGAAAGCTAAAGTATATACAAAGGGAACATTAAGTATTGATAGTTCTAAATGCAATACGGGTTGTACTAATTGCTCCGATATATGCCCAACAGGAGCAATAAAAATCACTCCAGACATTACTCGTGAAGAAACTTCCTTTGAAAAAAATGTTAAAATGGAGATTATTCAAAGTAAATGCATTTATTGTGGAGCATGTCATTCTATATGTCCCACCAGCGCATTAAAACTGACTATTGATGAGGTTCATTACTCTGGCGAATATAATAGTCCTTTTTGGGATGATACCGTAAAAAAAATCAAGCTTCAGAATAATACTTCAGAATAATACTTCAGAATAATACTTCAGAATTGTTTGTTTTTATTTATCATATTTCTTTAACATTCTTTCTTCTATATTCGATATGTTTCACCATCTTCGGGTGCCACAGAGGTATAGCCTTTATTTACCAATTGTTTGGCAAAAGTCCCGGTTGATTCATTATCTCCGTGGATACAAAACACTTCTTTTGAATGATTAGTAAACCGTAGATTATCAACATAATTATGAAGTTCTTCACCGTCTGAATGACTAGAGAAATCAAAGTGTTTAACAGCACATTGGGCTTTAATATTAATATCATAATCAGTACGTCGAGATATATTATGCTCTTCAAAGTGAAATATTCCTTCATCAATAAGTTGGCGTCCGGGAGTTCCCTCTACTTGATATCCTACCAGATATATTGCAGAGGAGGGATCCTTTAAGATCGGTTTGATATACTCCATCGCTGCTCCACCCTTGAGCATTCCAGAAGAAGATACGATGACGCCATTAGATTTTTTGGCAAGTTCTCTTTTTCTTCGACGATTTACAAAATTCACCTTGCTCATAGCTTTTCTATAATGAAGCTTATTTTTTAATTCATTAGGATAATCATAATAAATTTTAGAGATAAGGGTTCCCAGTCCATCCAGAAATAATTTTCCTCTATAGTGATACTTATCAAGAATCATTAAAGCTTCTTGAGAACGGGCCACACTGAATGCGGGCACTAATACTTTTCCCCCGTTTTCAATGGTACCCATCGTATTCTCTACAAATTTCTTTTCCAGATCTTCCCTCGGAGAATGTTTCCTTAATGCATATGTAGATTCTACGATAGCAGCATCTATTTCTGGTATAATTCTAGAAGTTGTGGCTTCGACCAAATTGGTTGGAATTGTATTAATATCTCCCGAGTATAAGATCTTTTTGCCATCTACTTCCACTAAGATTGATACGCTCCCTGGAATGTGCCCTGCATTATAAAAGGTAAGATAAAATTCATGTGCTATTTTTTGTTTCATTCCTACTTCAAGAAATTGAGCATTTTTTTTCATCTCCTCAATTTCATGCTTTCCAAAGGGATAGGGATATCTTGATATTTTTAGCATATCATAAATAAGTTTTTCCGCAATTACCAATGACACTTCATTCGTAAATAGAGGAGGTCTATGATGGTTTGAATACAGACTAGGAAGTGCACCACAATGATCCACATGACAATGGGTCAATGCTACTGCCTTAAGATGAGAAAGATCCGCCTCAACAGGCAATCGAGCTTCCTTACTAAATCGTACTCCATAGTCCAGCATTAATTGATCTCCTTTTTTCGACTCAATAAGGACAGCCGAACGTCCCACTTCTCTGCAAGAACCTAAAAATGAAATTTTTACCATAAAAAACTACCTACTATAGTTGGATTTTAATTCTATTTCTAATATTAAAAATGATGCTCTAAAGAATAACGTTACGAAATAAAAATTATAAATGAACTACCTCTTCTTAGAAAGAGAACATAATTTCCCTTCCTTTTTAATATTAGTTAATTTGACAAAATTAAATAAATTATTTTTATTTATTTAAAACACTAATGAGTAAAAAAGTATTAGAAAATAAACTTACAAAAATGAAAGTATTATGAGATTAAAAAATAGTGAGGATATAGCAAGAATTGGCATTATTGGTGGTACTGGGGCGGATATTAAATTAGAAAATAGCGAGGATGTTAAAGTGTATACCCCCTATGGAATGACTTCTGATGCAATTAAGATTGGAACTTTTAAAGGGCAAAAAGTCGCATTTTTATCTCGTCATGGAACCGGTCATGTAATACCCCCGCACAAATTAAATTTTCGGGCGAATATATGGGCATTAAGTCAATTGGGAGTTAAAATTATTATATCTCCATCTGCGGTCGGTTCATTGAAAAAAGAACATGACAAGGGAAAGTTTGTATTGGTAAATCAATATATTGACCGCACAAAGAAACGGTTAGATACTTTCTATGAGGGTGGCCCGGTATGTCATATTTCTCAAGCGGATCCCTATTGTTCTTCTTTGAACGATCTTTTCTATGAAACGGGGAAAACAATTGAAAATCTTGATATTCAAAAGGGAGGGACTTATGTATGCATTGAAGGACCTCGATTTTCAACGAGAGCGGAATCAATTACATTCCGTCAATGGGGCGGAGATATTATCGGAATGACGACTTATCCAGAAGTAGTACTCGCCGCGGAAAAAGAAATATGTTATTGCTGTATTGCCACCGTTACCGATTTGGATGTATGGGCGGGTGAGTGCGAAAAATGCGGAATTGTTGAATTCGGAGAAGTTTGTCCCAGTTGTAAAGGTCCTGTAAAAAGACTTTCCGTGGATGTTACTGAGATCATTGATACCATGGTCAAAAATGCTGAAAAACTGAAGAAGCTATTAGAATTAACCATACCAAAAATCGACACTGAACGGGAATGTGAATGCCATCATTCATTAGAAGGAGCACTCTTATAATAGTCCAATTGTTTGTATTCTTTTTTCCTTATTTTTTTACAATTACAAAAACCTCTCTTTCTTGGAATTCGATTACATTATCATGTTTGTACCGAAGAGTGAGATTTCCCCATCAAAGTTTTGATTTATAAACTGAAGATTTATTTAATAGTCATATTTTTTGTATTGCAGAATATCATTAAAAGTATAAAAAGTGAAAGAAGATCGAACAAAAAACTCATTTAAAAGTTGATCAAGATTTTAGTGGAAAAGTAATGGAATTGACAGAAGGATATAGCAAAGTACATTTAAAAACGAGAAAAGAAATGATAGTAGATGAAAAAGGGTTGATTCATGGAGGGTTTATATTTTCTCTGGCAGATTTTGCTGCGATGGTTGCTGTGAATCATCCATATGTAGTGCTTTCCAGCAGTTCTATTACCTTTATAAATCCCGCCAGATTGGGTGATTTACTTATTGCTGAGGCTACCCTTACGGAGGAAAAAGGTAAAAAAATAAAAGTTGAAGTGAGAGTGAAAAGAAATAAAGAGTTAATATCCACGGGTATCTTCAATTGTTATATTCCAAAGCAACACGTCTTGGAGGGAAAAATATGAACGGAGGAGAAATAATTGCTGAAACACTAAAAAAGAATGGTGTAAACTTTATTTTTACCTTATGTGGGGGGCATATTTCACCGATTTTAGTAGGGGCAAAAAAAAAGAATATCAAAGTTATAGATGTACGGCATGAACCCACTGCAGTATTTGCAGCTGATGCCATCGCCCGTCTCACAGGAATTCCGGGTGTTGCCGTGGTGACCGCAGGACCGGGTGTTACCAATTCAATAACAGCACTTAAAAACGCCCAATTAGCTCAATCTCCCGTAATCCTTTTGGGAGGCGCAGCAGCCACGGTTTTAAAGGGAAGAGGAGCCCTTCAGGACATTGAACAACTTGACTTGCTTAAGACAGTAGTTAAATGGTCTATCTCTATTGAACAAAATTGTGATATTGTACCTATCATCGAAGAAGCTTTTAAGGTAGCGATGTCAGGTATTCCGGGTCCGGTGTTTATTGAATGCCCAATAGATATCTTATATGATGAAGAATTGGTAAAAGAATGGTATGGACGGAAATCTCCCACCAGTAAATCGTTCTCTATAAAGAAGAAAATCGTAAATTGGTATTTAAAACGCCATGTCGATAAATTATTTGCGTGTGCGCCCGAAGAGATAATTATTGAAGAAAATGGTGATATTGTCCCCTTTACAATTGATCCTCACAATGTTGAGAAAGTTAGAGAAGAAATTAAAAAAGCACAGAAACCTGTCCTTATCTTAGGAAAACAAGTTACCTTTCGTAAACAAATTGTAAATGATCTTTCTGAGGGATTAAAAAAGCTGGGGATTCCAACCTTTCTCGCAAGTATGTCCAGAGGGCTCTTAGGGGAGACTCATCCCAATTATTTCCGACATGGAAGATCCAATGCGCTAAGAAATGCTGACCTAATCATTATTGCGGGTATGCCAATAGATTTTAGATTAGGTTATGGAAGAAAAATAAATAAAAACGCTACTCATATCGGCATAAATAGAAGTAAAGAAGAATTAGAAAAAAATAGAAAAGCAGATATACGCATTCAATCAGATCCTGGTACCTTTTTACTAAAATTAACAGAAAAGGGTACTTTTGATAAAGAGAACTGGCGTAAATGGTTTGAAACACTACAGCAATGGGAAGAGAGAGGAAATGCAAGGCTCTATGAATTCAGCAAAGTTGAAACAGATTATATAAATCCCCTATATTTATTACAAAAAATTGATACACATAAAAACAAAAACAGCATTATCATAGGGGATGGCGGTGACTTTGTTGCCACAGCTTCCTATATTATAAAACCACCCGGCCCTTTAACGTGGCTAGATGCCGGTCCTTACGGGACCTTAGGAGCGGGTGCGGGTTTTGCAATTGCCGCAAAATTGATGTCGCCTAATTCAGAGGTGATATTACTATATGGAGATGGCTCGGCTGCGTATTCTATTGCTGAATTCGATACATTCGTAAGACATAAGCTTCCAATTATTGCAGTAATAGGTAATGATGCAGGATGGACGCAAATAAAACGTGATCAAGTAAAATATTTGAAAGATCCTATAGCTACAACTTTAGAATTTAATGATTATCATATTGTTGTAGAAGGTTATGGGGCAAAAGGATTATTCCTTGAGAATCCGCAAAAAATAGGAGAAGCCTTGAAACAAGCGAGGGAAATAGCACAATCTGGAAGTCCAGTATTAATCAATGCCAAAATAGGGATTACAAAGTTTAGAGAAGGATCCATTTCAATGTAATATCTTTCTGGAACAATGTATGAGTCATGTTAAAAATTTAGCGAAAGAAGTGTTAAGAACTCACACGGGTAATATGCAATATAAAAAATAAATAAGGAATGTTAGAGAAAAAGAAAAAGAGAGATTAGATTGGATTAGAAAGAATAATTGAAGGGTTATTTTTTCACCCTTTTGCTTTTATTCCTTTATTCTTGCTTTTATTCCTTTATTCTTGCTTTTATTCCTTTATTCTTGCTTTTATTCATTTATTCCTCTACGGGAATCTCTACAAGAGAAAGTATATCATATCCCTTTAGCAAGTCCCTCCCATGAAGACTTCCAGTAAGTTCTATTACGAAGGCAATTCCCGCAACAATTCCTCCTGCTTTTTCAACCAATTTTGCAGCAGCTTTTGCGGTACCTCCTGTGGCTAATAAATCATCAAATAAAAGTACATTTTCTCCTTCATCAATCGCATCTTGATGCATTTCAATTATATCGGTTCCATATTCTAATTCATATTCTTCTTGATGACATTTCCAAGGAAGTTTTCCTTTCTTTCTTATTAACACAAATCCCGCATCTAAAAGATAAGCGATAGCTCCCCCAAATACATATCCTCGAGCCTCTATTGCTGCCACTTTATCAATTTTCTTTTTTTTATAATGTTTGACGATTTGGTTAATCGATTCTTTGAAAGGAATGGAATTAACGCACAACGTAGTAATATCTTTAAATTGTATTCCCTCAACCGGCCAATCTGGTACATTTCGAATAAAATCAATTAGTTTAATACGTGCCATTTTAAAACCTTTTTTGTTGGTATAGTATATTTTAAAAAGTATTCAAATTTTAAAAAGACTCATCTATCTGATAAGATATAAAATGAATTTTTTAAGAAAAATGATCTTTTTTCTTAGAATTTATATTAGATGGATATTATAATATCTGTAACAAGTCATCAGATTTGTAAATAGAATAATTTAACAATTGGTGAAAGTAATCCTTGAAAGTCTTATTATTTGGACCGGCGGGAGCGGGTAAGACATCACTCATGCGAACCACGTGTTTGGGTTATAATTTTATGCGCGTTGCTAATTTAGCACCCACTAAGGGTATTTCCAGAGAAAACTTCATCTTTAGAGGGCTCATAGAAGTTAATATTTGGGATGCGGGAGGGCAGCAAAAATATATGGAACAATATTTCTCGGAAACCCAAAAAGAGTTTGTTTTTTCTGAAATTACTACTGCTATCTTTATGGTGGATTCTACTAAGATTGATCCCACTATAAAAGAGATATTTGAAACTTATGTGATGAATATCCTTGAATTTAGCCCGCATATTGAAAAATTATATGTCTTATTAAATAAAATTGATCTGCAGAATTCTCAAGAAGATCAAATATATGAGTTACTCTCCGAGGTGTTGAGCGATGACTTAAAAGAAAGAGTGGAATTCACCCCTGTTTCGGTAAAAGAAGGAACTGCTCAGCACCGATTGATTGAAATCTTAGACCAAGAAATTCAAAAATCAACATTGAGTTTGCAAAAGCTCGGAAAGATCAGGCATCAACTGGATAGCTTTCAAAGAGATACCTTAGCAGATTATTTTCTATTTAACCGGCCTGATGGTTTATTGATCACCTCTACATTAGGAAAATTTGAATCAAACCCTCTGGAATTTATGAAATTTGAAATTGGAAGTCTTGATTCCAATATTTATAAAATTTACCAGAAAATTTTAGAGCTAAAAGGTATAAATACCATCAACCCGCTCAATTTGGATACTATTACTTATAAAAGTGAAGAGTCTTACATCTTATTAAAGGATATAGGGAATAATGCTGTCTTATTGGCTATCATTAAAAAGAATGAACAAGCTTTATTGGACGTAATAAGGAAGCTAAATAGTGACGATTTTCATGAATTAGAGGCACTACTTTCCGAAAAATTAAACGCTATGTAAGCAGGAAGAATACCTATTAAAATTTAATTAAATTTAATGTAGCAATAAAAATAATAGCAATAGAAATGAAAAAATAGATGTTAGAAAAGAGAAATTTGGTTATTCCAATATACTGAAATTACTCTCTTTTTTTATTTTTCTTTCTCATGAAGCTTTGTCTTTTTTAATAAATACTGATCTTTGTGGTGAGGAGTTCTCATTACTGTGTCATTCGATTTTTCAATCTCCCGTGCAATTTGAGTCAATTCAGAGGCATTCTTCATCATCTCATGCGCAGCTGCGAGCTGCGGCATATATCTCTCACGCTCTTTCATTGCAAAGCATGCTTTCCCTGTAATCTTTGAAACTTGTGCTGCGATCTCAAATGCAGCGATAGCTTTTGCTTCAGCGTATGGATTTGAAAATCCTGCTCTTGATACTGCCATTTCAGCATCAATTATGATCTGAGGCAAAGTGGGTGTTTTTCCTTCTAACATCTCCATGATTACCTTGTTCAGTTCCTCCACAATAATTTGAAATACTCCTGTACCAGCAAGAACTTTTAAGAGATTGGCATTAAAGAAGCTCATTTCGATAGGATCTAAGAAGGGTCTTCTCGCTCCAATCATGCTATCACATTCAACAATGATGTAACCGAGCCCCTTTTCTTTAATTTCATCAACCGCTTTTTTGGTAGGTGCATCCGAAATTACGATTGCGGGAATATCCCCTACTAATTCTCTGGCTTTCACAGGACCTTTTAAAGCCGCATTAGGAGAACTCATAAGGATTAATTCGGGCTCAAATTCTAATAATTTATTCATCGTTTCTACACATTCTTCTGGGGGATGCATCTTCGGTCCTGAGCTTACTTCTCGAAAAATAACACGCTCTGCTTCAGCTCTTTCATCAATTAAGAAAGATAATAGTACAGAACTCCCGATCGTGCCATTCTTCAACACTCCAATCTTTAATACTTTCTCACTCATTTTTATTTCACTTTTGTTATTTACATCGAATAATTTTTTATAATCTTATAATTAACGATTATAATTAAAGATGCGACTTTTAATCGTATAATCGCATCTCCTATAATTAAAGAAGAATGTTTGAGTTTTCAATTAGAAAATGAAAATGTTAGAAAATGATAATGAATTTACATAAATCCAAATAAAAACTTTAAAATACACTATACTTTACTTTAAATTATCAAAAAAGTATATAAGAAAAATAGTAAGAGGTAGGAAAATTATGGAATTAAACGGCGTAGAGATAGAGAACACTTATTGTGAGGCTTTTGGATCTTATTTCTCCCGAATTATCGTGACCGCCACAAATAAAAAGTGGCTAGATATTTGTAGTAATGAAGCAACTGGCTATGGGACTTCAACGATTCATTGTGATTCTGAAGCCGCAATGGATGTATATATTTCGCCAGATGAGACCCCCGACGGGCGACCTGGAGTTGCATTAATGTTCTTTGTAGGTGACAAAAAGAAAGTTGACTCCGTAATGCTTAATCGAATCGGGCAATGTATTCTAACTTGTCCCACAACTGCGTGCTTTGATGGGATTGGGGAATCCCTAGATCCTGAAAAACTGATGGATATTAAGACGGGATTTAAATTGAAGTTCTTTGGCGATAAATTTGAAGAAAAAATCACTGATCAATTTCCATTTGAAGCGTGGAGAATCCCCGTAATGGATGGAGAATTCATCGTTCAGAGTATTTTCAAAGTTGGAAAGGGGATTGCGGGAGGGAATTTCTTAATTATGGGAAAAGATCAATCTTCCGCATTAACAGCTGCTGAGAAAGCAATAGGTGCGATAAAAGATATCCCTAATGTAATTGCGCCATTTCCTGGTGGAATTGCCCGATCGGGATCAAAAGTAGGTTCAAAGTATGATTTCTTAGGAGCATCTACAAACGATCCCTTGTGTCCAACCCTTCGGAGTAAAATCGATAATTCTTTGTTAAAAGAAGGGGAAAATTGTGTATATGAAGTAATTTTAGATGGCGCAACAGAGAAAGCAATAAAAAGCGCAATAAAGCTTGGTATCGAAGCTGCTGTCGAAGTACCGGGTGTAATGAGAATCTCTGCAGGAAATTACGGCGGAAAGTTAGGTAAATATCAATATAATTTACATGAATTATTATAAATAAGAAAGAAATAGTGTTTAAAGAATGTAATAATATTTACTACATCCTTTTCTTTTAAAATATTCATTTTTTTTTCATTTTGTTTTCATCTTGACATTTTAGTTAAGAATTCTTGTCATTCTTAGAGTTTTATAATCTTCGTTTAATCTTCTTTTTGGTGGGGGAGGTTTCCTTTTCTGGTTTTTCTGGTCTTTTTTCCTCTTCCGTTAATTTCTCTTTTGATTCTGGTGTTGGTTCACTGATTTTCTGAATTTTTGAAGCTTTTTCACTTTTAGATTTTTTCGTAGTTTCTTCTTCTTTAACTTTTCTTCTTGATTTTAAGAAGTTGTAGGCGAATGCAATTCCAATGAGAAGACCTACAATAATTCCAATAGCTAAGGTAATCCAAGGCACAAGATTTTCTAGAGTATTTGCTCGTATTGTAATCTTTTGTGGTGCCAAACCATAATCAGAGTTTAAATTAATAGTTTCTCCTTCTGAATCGGTTGCTGAGATATAGATATACCATTCTCCAGATATTAATTCTGCTGAATTAATTACAAGCAATTTATTTACCGTCGAAACGCTAAATATTTGGCTATTCTCACTGATAAAGTTAACTGTAATATATTCAATATCATTATCAAGATCAGTAATATCAAATACCAAGATAATATTTTCACCATAATCAATCGAGATGCTCTGTGTGGGCAATTGTCCATTAATTAAATACAGATTGAACTGAGGAGGGTTGTTTTTAACTTCTATTTCAGTAGTAAAAGAACTGATGCCACCATTTAAGTCAGTAGCAGTAATATTGGCCTTATAAGTTCCCGTAGGAGAAGTCGTATCGACACCAAAATCGGTAAGGAACGAATTGCCTGTATTAGAAAGCACAAATTGATGGATAGCATTCCCAAACTGATCCATTAAATGCATTATTACAGTCAAATTATTGGGATCGTCTTCCACATCGGTTATATTGAGGGATACTTGAGCATTATTGGTATTGGAGCGAAAAATTTCTAATGATGAGAAAGTCACGGTTGATTCGATAATTTGGGGATTGTGGTTAAGAATTTTGAATGGAAAATAGGTAGCATTTACTTGTCCCGTAGCTTGTTCAGTTAAATTAACTTTTACATAGTAATAAGTATTAAGATCATTGAAAATTGATCCCTCTACCGTAATATTGAACCAGTCAAGATCATTTCCGAGAAATATTAAATCGGATGGCACTTGTTCATCAATACTATCCACAATTGACACATTATATGTAAAATTATGTTCGGTGGTATTTTTAATACTCAATTCAACAGATAAAAGATCTCCAAGAAATAATTCATTGTTGAGAAATTCTGCGGTATAATAATTTGATTTTACTAAAAATGTCGTTTCTGTTTGATTATCATTTAAAAGGAAATCATTTTCATCATAGATTTGAAAAAAGATGCTATGAATGCCTGTTGGGATATTATAAGGGGCAGAATAGTTGTATGTAAAATTAACCCCACTGACAAATGTCATCTGATCGATGAATGTTGTACCATCAGTGTAGATAAATTGAATGTTGGTATAATTCACCGTGGGATATCCAGTAGCATTAAGATCAATTTGGATTGTATCAAATAATGTAATGATCTCCGTATCATTTAAGAAGATTTGACTAGAATTTATAGGGCCACTAGATATATTGATTATCGGATTGTGGGGATTTGGTGTATAGAGAATATTTTTTTTATCATTTACACTATTTAAATTTAAATGTCCTATAAATAGTAGGCTTATTAGTGATATAATAACAAGGGAATAAAAAACACATTTAGTAAGTTTTCTCATAATTATTCATCTCATCTCTTTAAACGATCAGTTTTTAATTGTTTGTTTTTGAAATAAACAACAATGGCAATAGGAATTATAATAGGAAGGATATAAAAAACTACAAAATTCATAGTAGATATTCTTATTTCGGAAGAAAAATAGAATCGAAATACTTCAGTAAAGGTATTGTCAAATATTACGATTTGATACATCTTTGTGCTAATATCATAAGGATTTAAAATAGGCTCAAGATCTATAGCAACTCTATTATCTCCGGGAACTAACAAACCCGCAGTCATTTCACCATTCACAGCTACCATATAAAGTTCATTGGTGTTTTTATTATTAAGTATTGATACTAAAAATTGAGCGGATGCTCCTTGCGTTGTTGTAGAAGGATAATAAAAACTTGCAATCTCAAATTTATTAATAATTTGAGGAGTAATTGTAGTGTTAAAGTAGGTAATATTACCTCGGTAAACTAATACTCGAATTTGAATATCTTGGTCGATAATTGCATCATCCACTTTTAAATTGATATTAAGTGATTTAATTTCATTTGGAGCTATGTTAATTTCTGCTGCATAAGAGGTAATATGATCCCCAGTAATGCTTAGATTAAAGGAGGTGCTCTGATTTTGTAAGAAATTTGCGATGTTAAAGGAAATTTCAGTGGTGTCACCCTTTACAATTCGACCTTCATACACTAACTGGGTAACCACTATAGAGGCTTTTATTTCTATGATGCGCGTTAAATCTAAATAAATATCGGTTCCATTTTTCAATATGAAATGGAACGTATAATTTCCCGCGACTGCATCATTCTTTACAGTGAAATTATTCCAGAGTGTTATGGAGTCCTCTGATGAATTTAATAGATATGGTCGGGGAGAGGTAATCAAGGTACCACCCGCTTCGATCGAAAAATTCACATTCACATTAGTATCCCTTGTATTATTTAGAACTAATGTGATATTAACACTAACTCCTTGATTATACTCATTTTCATCTTCTAATCCCGATACATATTCTATACCGGAACTCACATTAAAGAGCATTATGGTAGTGGCATATTTAAAAAATGATTTATTTGCAAAAATTGTAATTGTATAATAATCAGCAATTAAAAGCCCAGAGCTCAGAGGATAAGAAAGAATATGCGTTCCATTTTCATTTGTAGTATTGGTTAATGATGTCACTATAGTTTCATTGGGATATCTAATTGTGTAGGTTAAATCAGCATTTGAAATACTATGATTAATATAGCTTGAATTATATGCATATGTACTAATTACAGTCAGATTATCTTGATCGAAAATAAATTGGGGTATCTGCTCACTATTGTTAAAGGTGGCTGATATACTACTATTCTCGTACACTTCTAAAGCCGCTAAATAGGCCTCACTAAGGTATAAATTATAAAGAAGATTTTTATCTTCATTCTTAGTTCCACTCGATGTATCTAACGAGGAGGCATAGGCATGAATAGTAGAATTATAAAAAATTGTTTCAAACGTATTATAAAGATTAATTGCTGTATCATAATAACTGATATTCCCAGAAACTTCAAATAATGTAAGGCATGCTTCCATCATTAAAGCGTTTGCTTTTATATCAATAATATTATTGGGAGATGTCCAATCATTTGCCGATTGATTTACATATGCACCTTCACCATACGTGTTATTCCATAATGTCGTATTAATTGTATTAAAGAGAGCAGTAGCATTCGTGAGATATTCAGTTTGATTGAGATATTTCCAATATTCTACTAAAGTAAGAATCCCTATCGCATTTGTTTCTAAATATTTGTTAGAGTCTGCAACAGAAGTAAGATCGCTTGTTAAACTGTGTATATATCCATTATCAGGAGAATCCCAGAATTTAGCCGTAATCATTTCCATAGTTTTATTTGCAAGTTGACCGGCATCTATTCGAACTTGAGAATTCATTTGATCTGTTTGATTTAGAGAGAGCGTTGCTAATATACCATACAAATTATCAATTGCATACACATTTCCACTAGAGGAATTATGAGAGAGAAAGTGGTCTGTACTTTCTTGCCAAAATTCACTGGAATTAATAAGGGTAAAAGCTTGCTCGATATTAGAAAGATAAGAACTTGAAGGAGTGCTTGGCATATGATCTAATAAGAGAAATATGGGCATAAGATTATCCAACAAATTCCTTTGATAGTCATTCACATCTTCTGTGCTATTGTCTATAGAGGCTACAAATCCATAATCAAATTCGGTTAGATCGGAGCCTGGTCCATTATACCAGAGAAATGTATCTTGTAGATCATCATAAATAGTAAGAATTTGAGAAGAATCATATTCATTTTTCAAAAGTGAATTATATAGGAGGATATTATCCAATGAATATATCAAATCACTTGTAATCGTACCATTTTCATCCCCTTCTCTGAAATATATATCTACATCAAAATCAAATCCAGAAATATAATTTGTTTCAAAAAAATCCCAAATATCCGTAAAATTAACAGTATAAGGATCTTGTAATAAGGAGATGTCTATTCCTTGAGAATTAATAATATTTTCTTGAGTGCTATCTCCTTTAAGGGGGGGTAAATAAGAAGAGGAATCTGAAGAGGATAATAAATTTGAACTTATAGAAATAATATTCATAGAAATAAGAAAAATTAATACCACTCCAATAAATAATTTATTCCCTTTCTTTTTCCACTTTTTTGATGAAATTAGAGAATTTCTTTTTCTCATCTGTAAATTAAATTTATTTAATAAAAGGTAAATATTAGATTATATTTCTAAAAATTCCTTTTCTTTAAAATTTTTTTAAACCAGAGATGTGAAAAAAGTATGGTATTAAAAAGGAGGAATAACCCAATTATATTTTGCTTTCTTCCAGTTTGGTTTTTATATAATCGGGGATTTCAGAAATTTTTACACGTATTTGTTCCATTGAGTCTCTCTCTCTAATCGTCGCACATTCATCTTTCAATGAATCATAATCAATGGTCACACAATAAGGAGTACCTAATTCATCTTGTCTCCTATATCTTTTTCCAATAGAGCCCGACTCATCATAAAATGAATAAATTAAGTTATCTTGAAGTGCTTGATGCAATTGTAATGCTAACTTTCTTATATTCTCCTTATTTTTTACTAAAGGGAATACTGCTACCGTATTAGGAGCAAGAAAATCAGTTAATTGTAAATTTATTCTATCATCCTCTACAGAAAAATTAGTTTCAAGTAGAGTATACAGGATACGATCAATCCCATAAGCGACTTCCAGAATTTGGGGAATCTCTTTTTCCTTAGGGTTCAGATCCATTGCCACCTTAAAATCTTGATGTGCATATTCTCCGTGCCTCTTGAGATCATAATCGGTTCTGTCATGAATACCACAAATTTCAGTCCAGCCAAATTGTTCAGTTTTAATCTCCAAATCCCACGCATCATCAGCGTAATGAGCCCTCTCATTTGGGCTGTGTTGTCGATATCGTATCACATTATCGGAATATCCTAATTTTTTGGTTAAATAATGAGCAATATAGAGACAATAGGCGAAGGCTGGTTTTTTCAGGATTTTGGTATTTATTGCTTCTTCTAAACTAATTGAATTCGGCACATCAATATTGTTTGCTTGGAGTTTCCAATCAAGTAAGGGTAATTTAGTATGTTTCACGTCATCAAACTCTGCAAAATCATATTCTTGTTTTTTACTGATGAATATTTGAAGTTCAAATTGATCAAAGGATCTCATTCTCAGCACACCTTGTCGGGGAGAGATTTCATTCCTGTACGCCTTGCCGAACTGAAATACTTTCAAGGGATATTGCCGTCTCATAACTTGATCTAATCTATTAAATAGTAGATATGTAGTTGTTGCCGTTTCTGGTCTTAAATAAGCTATAGTATCAGTACCAACTTTCGTACTGAGCATTAAATTGTATTCCTCAATTTTTCTTAAAGGTGTATCACAATTCGGACATGCAAGATTATTTTCCTTGATAAGTGTTTCCATCTGTTCAAAAGAAAGTCCGTCTATCATTTTTTCGGGTAATTCTTTCTTAAGAAATTTATCTGCTCTATAGACCGAATTACATTTTACACAATTGAGGACCGGATCAATAAATCGTTCAAGATGCCCCGAGGCAGCCCATACAATTTCAGGCATAACGTTCGGGCATTCCACCTCTCCGAATCCAAGAGCTCTTAATTCTTTTCGAAAAATGGATAATACATTATTTTTTAAAGCCATCCCCGCAGGACCATACGAATAGAAGCCCGCTAAGCCGCCATAAATTTCAGGTGAAGGGCCCCAGATAAATCCTTGCCGTTTCAATAGGCTATTGAATGTTTCAATACTATCTTCTATTTTCATATTTCTTATCTAATTTTCTTATCAAATTTAATTGTAATAATTATGCATCATCAAAATATTGTTCGATTCAATTTATCTTTTTAAACGATAATGAATCGAATTCCCATCAATAAACCAAATCTTTTTTTTTAAAAAAGATATAAATAATTATTGTGCTATTTTATTATTATTCACTTCAATTATTTTGGTAACTGATAAATAATGATTACTCAAGGATTACAACAAATTAAGTTAACAGAGATGATCTATTTTAGCTTCATAGATTCATTAGAGCTGGGGCTCTATTTTGTCATAATTGGATATTATTTTCTTATTTTCGCATATTTCTTAATAATGAGATTTAGAGTTTCCAAACGATTATATTGGTTATTCTTTTCGCTCTTATTCTTAGCATTAGCCATCTCACGAGGGTTTTTCATACTTTATTATTTTTATGCTCCCGAAACCAGGAGTGTAAGTTTAATGATGCTTAGTTATCGATTTGCATTGTTCTTTACATGGATAGCAATCTCTTGCTTGATGGGCATGCTCGGAATATTTCTCTTTCCACCCGAAGGAAGTCTTAAGGATGAATCCACTGAAAAGCAGAAAGAGTATTTAAAATATGTAATGAGGATTGCTCTAATTATTGCTCCTATTATTATAGGAATTATAGCATTAACCTTGCCAGATAGACTATTAATTGATAAGGAATTTTTAAGCGAGTTCTGGATATTTATTTCTATAAAACCTAATGCAGTATTGGGATATCCAGTTGGTCGCTTTGTAATAAACTTGATATTACAGCCTCTATTTAACTTCTTGATTCCAATAATGTTCTTCTATTTAGCAAAGCGAACCTTTGGCGTATTGCGTAAATCATACGCCTTGAATGGAACGGGATTTTTATTATATTATTTGGGAAGACTTTCATATAGTATTCTTGGTGTACTAAATGCACCAAATACTCAGGCTGTCATACCTCCCTTGATAATTTTGCTGTCTCTGCTGCTTATCGTTATTGCTAACTCCTTTGAAGCTTTAAAATAACTTTTTCCATCTTTTTTTCCTAATCATAAAAATCAAAATAATAAGACTAATTAGCAAATTGC
The DNA here is from genome assembly GCA_008080765.1 of Promethearchaeota archaeon. Lineage (GTDB taxonomy): Archaea > Asgardarchaeota > Lokiarchaeia > Sigyniarchaeales > SOKP01 > TEKIR-8. The sequence goes on from SHMU01000008.1 coordinate 32,080, forward strand.
TAAATTATAAATTATAGTATTCCTATTAAAACATTAAAAAATCTACATTTAAAAAAGGTGTTTTAAATTTCTGTACACGGCGATCAATACATCCTCCCCTTAATCCTTGAAAAATCCACGCATCGTCCTTTGTTTGATGATGATGAAAATATAAATGATGAGATGGCTCTCGCCTATCACTTACTTACGAATAAATTAGAAGCAAATCAGAAATTACTTTCATTTGCAAGATTAGTGTGGCCATTTTTAGCGGTTCAGGGTGTTTCAAAGCCCGTATCCACTCATATAATTTTAGATGGAATGCAAATTCTTTCCAAAAAGGGGAAGATAACAAACCCTCCGCGAAAACCATTAATCGGACATATTTTGAGGAATGCTGATAATAGAGATGCTGTTAATCAATTAGAGAGGATAATAACAGTACTCAAATATGAAGATAAAGAGGCAGAAAAATTGAGTGAAGGAGAAAATTCAGAATACCAAGAATTTCAGATAAAGAGTTTGATCAATCCCGAATTTTTGGATTCATTGAAGCAATTAATCCCTTATTTAAAATATAAATCCATTAAGAATTATGGGCAATTGGATACCCGACTCTCCACTGAACACGCCTTAGATCTCTCTGAGGAGTATCGAAATTTGATAGAGAAGCTAAGGGGGAATGCTCTGCGATGGAAAGAAGAGAGAGAGTTAATCGGAAATGAATTGGAGAAAATGCTAAAAAATATTAATCTCCAAGTAAAAGATGTAAGTTTAAGATATGATAATGAACTTAGCAAGATACAGAATAGTATTGATGATACCCAAGTAAGAGAAAAAATTGATGCAAAAAAGGATGAACTTACACAATTGCAAATGAAAGAAAAAAAGAACTTATTAGATAATATTGCGGTCTTATTTAAAAATCTTAATGACACTCTGGAAGAGATTCTTAAAAAAAATAAATTTTTTAGTAGTGAGGATCTACTTAAACGAAAAGCTTTTGAAGATATCATCCCCAGTGTTAAAGATCAAGTAAGCTTTTTACGAACGCAAGGAAATGATTTTGTAGATTCTTTAGATACAATTGAGGAAAGAATTTTTGAGATTAACACTAAAGCAGAGGAAATCGATAAGAAAGCGGGAAAAGACTTAGAGATATTTAGAGAGCAAGAATCAGGCAAACTTAGTGAAAGAGATCAACAAAGTGCTAATTTAAAGCAAGAAAAAGCTGAAGAAATTGGAAAATTGGAACAAGAAAAAAAAACCATTGAATCCTTATTTTCAGAGATAAAAGAAATTATTAAAACCAAAGAGCAAGAGTGTTTAGATCAAGCTCAAGAATTAATTGAATGGTCTCTTAAAGATGAAGAAATTCAAGCGATTAGAATGCCTATTCAGTGGATCTATATGCCATTTTATGCCATTTTTTATGAAGATGAAGATATGATGGAAGAAAATATGCATATTCTCTTACCGGGATATATTACAAAGAGCTCTGAAAATATATATGAAGAATTATCTAGCAGTTTTTTAGAAATTGGTAAAGAAGTAAGCGAAAAAATAGAGGATGATATGGCTCTTCGTTCTAATTTTGAATTCAGTATTGAAAATAATAGTTATCTCAAAGATGAGAAATTTAAGGAACAAATTCAGAGGGGATTAACACTACTCAAGAATCAAAATATTATATCAGACAATATTGTAAACCAAATCAATCAGAAACTCGCTTCAGATCTTTAAGAAGAATGTCTATAAATCGACCATAAAGCCCTTTTTCTCTCATTATTTTATCATCTCATCCCTTCTAACCTATTTTTTTTAAATAATGAATTATACCAGCAAATCTTTTCTTTATCAAAATACTTTCTTTAGATATTATGCCATCTAAATCTAAAAAGATCAACTTAAAGAAAAGTAGAATTAGAGCTTTTTTTAATTCATTAAGCCCCCAAGAGGATTCAGATGTGCAAGCAGAAGAACTCAAGAAGATTGAAAAGGAAGGGATGCCCTATATTCAATTAAGGCTTCCTGTAAAAGAAATTACTCCCGAGTTTGAAAATAAAATTACACAAAAAGTTGAGCATAATGTTATTAAAGCTCAAATTAGAGAAGCAGAATTTAGGGATCTCAAAACAATTAAAGAGATACATGATAAAGCATGGCTCACCAGTAACACGCCTTTCCGAGCAATTGATATCGACACATTGGAGATTATATTTGAAGATAAAGATACTATATTCCTTATTGCAAAGGTCTATGGAAGAGACGCGGGCTTTATTATACTTGATTCGGAAGAAGAGGGAAAGGTCGGTACTATAGCTGCTCTGGGGGTTTTACCAAATTTTCAACGAAAAGGTCTTGGACTGGTGCTTGGAATGGCGGGATGGAATTATTTCAAGAAACATCATCCAAATATCGAAGAATTAAGAGCTGAAGTATACGAGAAAAATAAAGTATCCTATAATTTCATTAAAGCTTTAGGCTTCAATAAATTCGATGTGAAACATTATAAAAAGGAGGACTTTGAGCTTTGAACCTTAAGTTCTGAGCCTTAAACTTTGAACCTTAAGTTCTGAGCCTTAAACTTTGAACCTTAAGTTCTGAGCCTTAAACTTTGAACCTTAAGCTCTGAGTGTTATATTTTTAAAAACTCTATTTCACCTTTTATTAAGAAGAAAGGTCATTCTTTTCGAAATAAATTATTTTTTAGAAAAAAACAAATTATTCTTTAGAAAACAAATATTCTGATGATTATAAATGTAGAATTAATCGTGTAAACGTAAAATCTATTGAATAATCATGCCAGAAACATTAAAATCAAAGAGAATAAGAGGATTCTTTCAGAGGTTAGAGACATCCATTTTGGAAGAAGCAGAGCAGAAAGAAGATCAAGAAAAAGAAATCTCTCTTGAATATGTTCAAATGAAATTACCCGTGGAAAGTATCACTGATGAATTTGAAGCAGAGATCAAAAGTAAGGTAGAAAAAAATTTTTTAAATGCTAAAATTAGAGAAGCATCCCATGAAGACCTAGAAAGTGTACTTCAAATTCACAATCGTGCTTGGCTAACTGCGAATGAGCCTTTTCGCCCTATTGAGTTAGATACACTAGAGAAAATTTACGAATATCCTGACACAGTTCTTTTAATTGCAAAAGTATATGGGCAAGATGGAGGATTTATTATGCTCGATTTTGAAAATGAGGGAAAAATAGGTGTGATAGCAGGATTAGGCGTGCTTCCTCGATATCAACGTAAGGGTCTTGGAACGGTACTAGGAATGGCTGCATGGAATTACTTCAAAACAAAAGGAGTCGAAGAATTACGATGTGAAGTGTATAAGGACAATACAGTCTCATACTCCTTTATAAAATCTCTTGGATTTGAAGAATATGAAAGAAAGCGATATACAAAGGATGATTTCACTTTAGCTTAATTAAGCTCCATTTTGGTATATAATACATGTTTTTCTTTATATTAACGGCGATATCTTCTTGCGACATCCAATAACCCATAAAGCACAGAGGTCCAATAGTAGTCCAATAATGTTAAATTTTATTTGTAAGTATTAAAAAATATACTTGCATTTTTCAAGTGATTAAAATTAAGCCTTTAAAAAGATATTCACGAGAATTTTTCGAGAATAACACGGAAGTGGTCGCAAAAGAATTAATTGGAAGCTATTTAGTCCGGGATACTCCGAAAGGAAGGATGATCGGTAAAATCATAGAAACAGAAGCATATCTCGGTGCTCAAGATAAAGCATGCCATACATATAATTATAAAAAAACAGAGCGAACGAAGGTTATGTATGAAAAAGCAGGTACGTGGTATGTATATCTTATTTATGGCATGTATCATTGCCTCAATGTAATTACCGAATCTGCTGGAAACCCTTGTGCGGTGCTGATTAGGCAATTATATCCTATTGACGGAATTGAGCAAATGAAAACTAATAGACCCGTAAAACTGGCAAAAAACTACAAGAATTTACTCGATGGGCCAGGTAAATTATGCATAGCATTTGATATTACAAAAAAAAATACTAATGGAAAGGATTCTTGTGCTCCAAAAGCACACCTGTTTCTAACGAAGGGAGAGAAGGGAGAAGTTGAAAATATAACATCTCACAAACGTATTGGAATTGATTATGCCGAAGAAGATAGAGATCGTCTACTACGATTTAAATTAAATGATCAATAACACGATAAGTTTATTGAGTATTTTTATGCAAGATATTCTTTAGAAATTGTTCTAATTCTGAATTGGAATTACACACTACTAAAGGCATAAGAAAATCCTTTGAGAGTTCATGTTCTAATTCCTTTCCATTAATATTTAAGATTTTTCCGCCGGCTTCTTTCACCATTAAATATCCCGCTGCTATATCTACTAATCTGATTCCTTTTCTGAAATCCACGTATCCATCAAGCCCTCCCTCGGCAACCAAACACAAACTTAATGCTACGCTTCCCATAACTCGTACTCTATATAACTTTGCTAAAAGGGAACGATACAACTTCAATTTTTTTCTAAGATTCCATAAATAAAAATCAATTTCAAATATAAGTTGATCAGATAACCCTCGTTCTGAAACGGCTATGTTATCTCCATTATGATATGCCCCACTTCCTCTTTTTGCCCAATAGATATCCTTCGTTGATAAATCTAATATAACAGCTGTTTGGATATCATTTAAGCTATCCCCTTCTGCATAAGCCAATGAAACACTGTAGAACGGTATACCTCTACTAGAATTCGTTGAACCATCAATAGGATCTACAATTAGTTTGCTTTTCTTTTTTTGAGCTTTTTCCTTATTTCCAACATATTTATGACCGACTTCTTCACTAATTAATAGCAAATCGATCCTATTTCTTTCTAATTCTCCAATGATAGTTGTTTCTGCAACGGTATCTATTTTCATAGTAATGTCCCCTCCCGCTCCCCGCTCCAATTCTTCCGCACCTTCTTTGGTACCCATCAAAGGAGACACATTTTCATGGACTTTTAACGCAATAGTCTTTAGAAGATCAATATCCATTTTACTTTCACTCATTGTTAAATTAGAGAAGTATGTAGATCAAATATTTTTTTGTAGAATCTCAAGTATTTTCATATAATCATCATTTTTATTAAAACTCATACGACTCATATAATTTTTTTATTAAAAACTGGTTAAATTATACAATGAACGCATGTGAAGTCTTAACTCTGTGAAATCGAAATTACGAAATGGATGGGCACTCCCCTTCTAAAACACTAAAAAACCTAAGAAACGTAATTAAAACTACCTTAAAAAGGAGAAAAAAAAGAAAAACCACCCTGTAAGTGCATTGGAATAATTTGTTATACCTCGAGTACGTGAGGACCTCCCTGATTTGTGGAACACAACTCTCATTTCGAGAGACACGCATGAGACCCCACCTTTTTGAAGGATGGAAAACTTTCATGAGAAGGAGTAAAAGTACTCGGAGAGGGGTTTATCCACACTCTATCCGATAGAGGCTACCGGTTTTAGCCTGTGCGACTAAGGCACATGTTCCAACCTTCACATGAACAAATTTTATTAAAAACTGTTCCCATTTTTTAACATTTTTAATATTATTTATAACCTGGAAACATCTTCTTCTTTCATAATAAGCTCTTCTAATCTGTTGCAATTTGTAACTTTGGCTTCAATAAAGCTGTTTTCGTATACAAGCTTAGGTCCTTTTTGTAATTGAATCTTAGTGTATATCTTATCGATATTATTTGAAATTAACCAATCCGAAACTAAGATACCTTTCCGTTTTTCTCTGGTGGCATATTGATTTTTGAGTATTTCCAATTTATGAAACTCGTTATCTTCAAGCATTACAATACCAAAAAAAGGAGCTTCTCCATATCGATCATATATATTAGAATTTAAACCCTCATTGTTCGCAAGCGGTATTGCAATTTTCGTTCGTTTTACCTTTTGAGCATGTGTGGTAATAATTATCTTAAAGAATTCAGGAAACTGATTTTGGATTTTATTTGATAGCTTTCTTTTAAGCAAATCAACTTTTGAAAGATTTAAGTCCTTGCTAAGCTCTAAATCTGCTTCTAAGAAATTATATTTTCCATATGCTCTAATCTCAAGGTTATCAACATGCCTCACTTTCGGAAATGATTCTATTAAATCATATAATTCTGTTTTCCTTTCGAAATTAATAACAGCATCCAATAATGTTTTAGTAGCCCTAATAAAAATATCATATCCACCCTTAATGATGAATATAGCAATAATTAAACCAAATACAGAGTCTAAGATAAAGAGATCAAAATAGGCTCCCATAAACCCAAAGAGAACGGTGAGTGAGATGAAGTTATCCATCAGTTTTTCTTTTGCCTCAGATTCAATGATTTCTGAGGAAGCACGTTTTCCTACCATGATTACATACAACGTGGTTATAAATGAGATCATTATGGAAATAATTAATACAGCTATTATTAGAGGCGAAACCAATACTTCTTTATACTCTCCTTGAAAAAAGTCAATAATTTCCGTTATAGAATCTCTGATTATTGTATAAGCGGTAAAAAATATAACTATGGAAATAATCAGACTGATAATATTTTCCAATCGGTAGTATCCATAGGGGAATGTTTCATTGGGTTTTTTATTGGTATAAATAATTCCTATTAATGAAGTAATTACCATTACAATATCAGTTAAATTATCAAATGCATCTGCTTGGAGTGCTAAACTATTAGTGTAAATTGAAAAGATAATTTTGATGGTAAATAACAAACTATTTACAGCCAATAACACGAAATTAATGAAAGATGGTTTTTCATAAAGCTTAAGTTCTGATTCTTCGATTGAAGCATTCATTCTGCTGATCACTTTTATTAAGTTATATAAATAATTATCTTTATTTCTCCTAGTATATTATTGTTTCGTTCTGTCAAGTTGCTACAAATGATATAAAGGTCAGAGGAAAATAGATTTTAAAGCCCATAATCTTAAAAAAATAGATGAAATAGAAAGTTTTTTTATATAGCATCTGGTGCCCGACACTCAAGCATATCAATGATAATTTTCTCCGCTTAATGATAAATTCATTCTTTTTTACGGGTAATAATTGCTAATTTAATCATCATTGAGTATTTTACTCTCTGTGCTTCCACTAGTAGCATATTCAATTTTTTCTAATAAAATATGATCCAATAAAAGAGCCAATAATTTAGTATCCGGAAATTTTAGATTTATTTCATAATCTCCTATTTCAAAAACAAATACAGTTTTAGATTTATCTTGCCAATGAGAATAAATCTCTGTGCTTTCTTGTTTATATATGTGATAACCCCTCCATTCTTCTAATTCTTGTTGTAATACCTCTAAAAGACATATTATTTCTTTCAAATCAATTTTTATGACCTTTCCTTCCTTTTTTGAAGGTTTTTCCCATTCTCCATTTTCTTTTTTTCGAATAGAGGTGAAAAAAATATAAGGGAGAGTTCTACTTGAACTTCGAAGGATTAAGGCTGTCTTATCTTCCCAAAAAGCTATTTCATGAATATCTGTCATCTAATTATTACACTATTTATATTAATAGTCAACAAAGAAATATATAAAAACTTTGGATTTTGAAGAAAATTTATATATAAATTTGATTAATAGGGATTTGTTAGAAGAATGAGAAAATCGTTCGATTTCAAGAATGAAAAAATTCCTTTTACATTAATTCAATTTCAACGAGGACTGATTCCGGAATCTGTATTTTCATAATAAGATGCATACTTCGCTCGTTAGCAATAATTTCGAACAAACGCTTATGAATCCTCATTTCAAATTTTGCCCAGGTTGCGGTACCTTGTCCTGAGGGTGCTTTAAGAGTGGGTACCAATAATTTTTTAGTAGGTAAGGGAATGGGACCGTACTTTTTGATGCCTTGAGTCTTACAGACGGTTTCAATTTCATTGCAGACGCGTTTTAAATCGGCTAAAATCCTTGATGACAGTCTTATGCGGGCTTTTTGCAATTTTCTTTCCTCGGTCGATGTAGAATATTTTTACTAATCCAATTTTTACTAATCCATTTATTGTATGGAGATTGTAATTAATCCTCTTAAAAAAACTTTTGTATGGATTTGATGTCTTTATTCTTATCGTTTCACTATTTTTTATTTATTGGAAAGAAAACAATATTGCGCATACATACATTGAGCACACCCCTTTTTGGGTATTCTTTTCCAAACAATTACTAATAAAACCATCTGAATTAGTGATAAGGTTATGATAATTATTAATAATCTTAATTTAATGACGATAAGAATAACTGCCATGAGGATTGGAAAAGACTAGCCAATTAGAAGAAGAATAAAAAAGAGAGTATTTCGTGTTTGAAAAAATACCCCATATTTAAGATGATATTCTTTGAAAGATGTGCTCTCGCTTTCTTCTCCCAATTTCAATACAAAGATATCTTACAAAGCAATTTTCTATTTAGAATGAAAGTAATAAAAATTCAATGTAAGAAGAATCTAAGGGACAATCCCCAATGTATGGAGAATAATAAGATGCGGCCCGCTATAACTCTAAAAAAGGGGAGAATATAATACCATATATCACTTCTTGAGGGAGATTTCGTGGTATGAGGTATGCTAGTCTTGAGATTCGATTCGATTCGATAATTTTGGTAAAAAACTAATTATTATTCAAGTTCTTTATCTCGATGAGTCTTTTTCATATCCTCTTCTGTAATATTATTATTTTTGGCAATTAGTGCCAAAAGAGCATCCAAAGTGATATAGGTATTCAATTCAAACTGGGGAAAAAACAAAGAGGTAATATGGTATAAAGATCTATTGAAGTAGCTTATTCTTTCAGGACGTCCTCCAATAACCAAGTTACCTACATGGTTTTGATAATACTTATTATTTGCCCTTGCGAGCGGAGAGTCTTCAAAACAAGTGATAACAAAGAGCTTCATACCGATATCTGCTGCCTGCCTTGCGTATTTAATCATTTGTTCAGTCTCCCCACTCCCGCTCAGTAATACGGCGAAGTCTTCTTGGCGACGGCATCTCCAATGACTTTCATATACAACTTTGAGATCTTTTAGATCCTCTTTATGCAAATGACCATATCGTATAGCAATTACCCGCGAAATAATCTCATTAATGCCGGTTCCTTTAAAATACACAACTTTCTCATTATTAATATCGAGGTATTCATCTATTATCGTTAAAAACGAAGAGATAGTCTTATCTTGCCGCTTAAAGCATGCTAAATTGGAATCAAATTCCTTAATTACATTCTTACAATAATACCCATATTGATCATTAGGATTGGTTTTATCATAGGAACATGCTATGCATGAAAGTAAGGTTGCACTTGCCTGTTCAAATTCGGTTCCCAATGGAGCATACATTTCATTATGCGCATCTTTTTTCAATAGAATAACAATATCGTAATCATCCTCAATTGCCTCATTTGCAGTAATGAACACCGTTTTTAATCCTTTTTCTTTCGCAACATTGGCATTATTAACAATGCGAGAATCAGGTTTGGCAGAAAATGAATTTGCCACAAAAATATCACCCGCTCTTAAGGGTCTTAAATTCGCATTTTGAACTTGGTTGACTCGTATTCCATACGCTTTCTCTAATTGCGTTGCTAATAAGAGTGCACTTTGCAGAGAACGCCCTGAGCCATCCACTGTCACTCGTCTATTTTTCATTGATTCTTTTAAAAGATCTAAAAAATCAGATACCTTAGAACAATCTACATTGTTTAGGGCTTTTTCTATTTGTCCCACTAAATAAAGATAAGAATTTTCCAAGAAAGAATTCATCACTTAAAATTAAGATTTTTAGTTTTAAAATTTTAATGAAATCCTTTTTTATTACATTTTTTAGGTTCAAGAAATGGCATATTCGATACTGAAGTTTGCGGATGTGTCGTCTCTTGCGGTATTTCCGCTTCCGGTACTTTTTCACGAGGTATTTTGCTCTAACTTCCTTCACTGGCGTAATATCCAACCCCATTTCCATTGCTCACACTAACACCCAAGACAACGTTTCTTGCATCTTGACCCACTATTAAGGGCTGAACGTGTTCAGTTGTAGGATGATAATTCAGCTTGAATGTAAAAGAAACCTCATTACTAGTCTGACTTTTCAATCATTAAGTAATAATCTTCTGATGAAATTTGCACATGGCATTAGTTGGATTCCATCCTTACAAATTAAATATACAACATTTTTCTCTCTTCTTTTCTTAACTTTTGCGAGTAAATCATCCTTAATTCATTTTCCCGCATGGAACGTCATCGGGTAGTGCGTATCCTTGCCCTATAAACAGATAAGAGATCCGATATCACCTCAAAAATGATCTAAAGGGTAGTTTATGATTTTTACATCAATGCCATAGTGCCCATCCTTCAGGCAAGGGAATTTCACTTTCAATTACATTAAGTTTCTTTAATCTTTCGCCCGACCCCACAATATACTATTCCCTTAGGAAGATTTTCCGGATCATAAACGTTTCTACTGTCTACAAATACCAAAGGATTCTCATTATCTCGATTATTAAGTATTTCTTCAAAATGAATATCCTTAAATTCTTTATGATCGGTAAGAAGAACAATACAATCAGTCTCTTTAAACACCTCTTGAGAGGTTTCAGCAATTTGTAGCTCTTCTAGGCTTTCTCCCATATAATAAGGGTCCCAAATTGTAATTATAGCATTCTTTTCTTTAAGCATCTTTGCAACTTTTATGGAAGGTGATATTTGAATATCCCGCACATTTGCTTTGTAAGAAAGCCCCAGGACCGTGATTTTTGTATCCTTTATACTCTTCCCTACATAATTAAGGGCGTCTGTAATTAAATCCAAAGTGTAAGCGGGCATTCTATCGTTTACTTCGCGAGCTACACGAATAAGAAAGGGAATGTAATCCATTTTATCAGCATCTTGAATAATATAATAGGGATTTGCGGGGAGACATGGACCTCCTACTCCAGGACCCGGATAATGCGGTTGAAAATTATACTTCGTTGAAGCTCCCCGTATTACCTCCTTTACGTCAATTCCTAATTTCTCATAGAGAACTGCGAGCTCATTAATTAAAGCGATATTAACATCTCTAAATATATTCTCCGTTAATTTAACAGCATTTGCTGTTCCGGGAGTACTAAGTTGGATGATATCTGCGTTTGTAATCGATTTATATAGAGTCACAATTGCTTCCCCAATCTCTTGAGAAGAACCCCCCACTATTCTTGTAACTTTGTCAAAATTGGCAATGATTTTACCCGGATCCGCTCGCTCGGGACAAGAACATACGCCGAAATTGACATTTAACTGCAATCTACTATTCTCTTCTAATATGGGAATTATAAGATCCCGTATCGTCGTGGGGCTGATTGAACTTTCACAAATCACGATTTGCCCTTGGAATAGTTGATTTCCTATTTTTTGTGTTACATCTTTAATTGCCCGATAATCAGGAACTTTATTTTCACTTACAGGGGTGGGTACACAAATAATCATTATATTAGAATGAGTTATAGCGTGACTAAAGTCTGAAGTAAATTCTATTAAATTATTTTCAATAGCATCTTCCAATAAATCGACCAGACCCGGTTCGTCTATAAATGTATTTTTATTTCTTAAATCAATTAGCAATGCCTCATCAATATCTACCCCAATTACATGATATTTTGCTCTGGTAAACATTAAAGCCGTAGGGAGCCCAATTCTTCCTAATCCAAACACTGAAATAATCAATTCTCTGGAATTTATTCCAGAATATATTGTGCTTAAATCCATTTTGCTTAAATAAGGTTCTTATGAATTCTCTAAATATTAATGTGTATTAATAATTCTAAATTTTGCTTCATTGAAAAATTTTTATGATTAAGCCCTCTCCCAATAAGTAGGAAATATTAGAGCCAAATCGAATCACTGCCTAAATAGAAGTATAGAGAAAAAACAATATTGAACTCGCTTAAAAATTATGAAACTGTCCCAAATCTTTTAGTGAGAAAACTCCAAAACGTTCCCATTTTTGTCTTTTCTTTCTCTCAAACATTGCATTAACAGTTTTAATGTATGTTTGCGAGGCGTAGAGCTGAAGAGCTTCATAAATCTTTTGATTATACTTTTCGATGTTTATTTTAATTTTATGTTCTTTAGGTGCCTCGATGCCTAAATAGATTGCGTATACATAAAATTCCATATTTTGTAGATTCAATTCCTTAGCCGCTTCCGTTGCGATATCAAATGTAGCTTGGTGATCAATATGAAGATTATTATTACTGGGAATTACAAGTCTTATTGCATCCTTGATTATCTCTTTACTTTTTTCAATTCCTTTCCGCTTATTTTTATTTACTTCTTGATCTGGAAACATAAACTTATGAATATTGTTCTTAGGAAGTTCTAAAAACTCGACTACCTCATTTACTTCTTGCATTCTAATACGTGCCAATTCAACTTCAGAAATCTGAGTTGCCTTAACCGAAGTTACATTTTTATTTTTTCTCTCAAATGAATAAGCCGCTCTCCCATCCGATAAATAGATAATATGAACATCATAGCCTTCTTCTTTCCATCTTAAGAGACTGCCACCTGCTGATATTATCTCGTCGTCCGGATGAGGTGAGAAGATAACAATCTTTTTCGTCATATTTCCCATACTTTTGAATTAGATATTCATAATGTCTTAATTATAATTTAATATATCAAAAGCGTATATATCTATTTAAGGATTTGATCAAAAATAACTTCCTTAGTTTAAATACGATTTTTTTTAACTTATTATTTATCGTGGTCTAAAG
>SHMU01000009.1 GCA_008080765.1 Promethearchaeota archaeon
GACGTACGGCTTCACCTCGACAATGATGGAAAGGCTTTTTCTTCCCAATGCTATCACTCCTACCCTACGGAGTACCACGATAGCGGGAGACAGGGCAACGGTCAGGTGCAAGAACTTGGCGTCAACCGAAGGTGTCATGACCACTCCATCGTAGCGGGATTTCTCCACGCTCAGTCTGGTAAACTAGGGCGTTCGTGTTGACACGAAGCCCATCCCTTTAGGGATGGGTAGTTCACTCCATGCTTAGTTCTTCTATATTATCTTATTAATTCATCCAAGGAGTCCATTATCAATTCTGCAAACGGTTTGCTCTTTCTTGTCAAGCTGATATCCTCGAATTGAGAATAATTAACCCCATTTGGATAGAGATTAAATAATAGAGTATCTGCAAAGGTATCAAATTGCGTAGCGCATAGATCATATCCCACCACTAAAAATCCATTATCAATTGCTAATTTCTGGAATTCTACTGAATATTCCTTGTCTGTAGGAATTCTCCACTCAATTATATTCCATTTGGAATATTTTTGAAGTATCGCCTTGATATTTTTCATGTAGCCTGTAATACTGACAATCCCTTTATAGAAATCTTCACTCATTGCATGAGAAACTTTTTTTCGCACTTGTTCTTCTTTAGATTTTGTTTGAATTTGTACGATATCAGATTTCATTTCCCGTCTATTAATTTTATTGACGATATTATAAGCCATATGAATATGCTCATCATCATATAAATAAATAGGATTTTTGCGTTTTTCCCAAAAATTATTAAATGGTTTTGAGTACATTACCACAGGTTCCAATTTTCCTTCGGTAAACGGTTTTCCTTTTGAGGGTTTAAACTTACGTTTATCGGCATAGTTATTATAATTTGCAATATACCCATAAGGAGAACATCCAATCTTTTCTATGAATTTTTGTGAATTATATGTTTTAGCTCGAATATCTGTTTCTAAACGGAGGATACCTTCGAAAACATCTTGTTGATATAATGAGCGTACTCCTATGGTGCCTAATATCCCTGCAAATCCTTTTCCCTGATACTCTCTTTTACATACTAGTTTTGCTGCAAACATAGTATGGTGATTAATTTTTTGAAGCACACCTCCACCTAAAATTACTTTTGTTTTCAGAGGTTCTACTACAATCCACCATTGATTTTTGTCAGAGAGCGCTTCCTTAAACAAAGTATCATCATATACCCATGGATAGAGATACTCATAGCCGTATACATCAATATAGAGATCTACCATCTGGGAGGCATCTTTTGGTATCCCCAATCTTAATCCATACAACTCATCATCCGTATAAAACGTATGAAGATAATCTTTTTCTAATTCTTGAATCATTATTTCTCACTTTGTATCATTAAAGAGATTTCTTTAATCTATGTAATGCATATCTTTCTACAGACTACTACTCCCATTTAAAGCCTATATACATATTATTCGAACCTCTTTATAAAATTTATCTTAATATTATGATCAACAGTATTGCTCACGACTGCATTTGGTTGTGCTGTGGATGTCCATAAAAGAAAAAAAATTTTGATAATGGTCTTCCGGTGTTCTTTTTCTCTCTATTTTAATATATTAGTGTGTAATATTTAAAGCAAGTTAGTAAAAAAGTGAAGTATCATTTTTTTGAAAGCAACAATACATCTTCATGCTAATTTGAATGGTAAGATTCTTGAATAGTTTTATTCAGTTTTTAAATCTTATGTAAATAATTAGTTATTTTTAATAAAATTTCAAAAAAATAAAGATATTATAGATTAGAGAGATTAAGAGCAGCGAAATATACTATTTGATTAAATAATATAATTAAAAAACCTCATTTCAACTTCTTACTTGCTTTGAATAATGAACAATAATCATATTAATTATAGAATTCTTATCTTCATTATAATTACATTTATTAATTTACAAATACTTCTCACAGAAAAAAAGTGGATTTTGCCAACTATATAGAGAGTAAACAAGGCACGCATCCTGTTGTACTCTCATGTCCTCACGGAGGATTCTTAAAGCCCCGCCATATTGAAGATAAAACGGGTGGCTTTAATATTCCAGATAGAGGCAGTTTTCTTATCTCAAAACACATTTTAAATGTACTATCAAAGGAAAATATCAGTATTCATTATCTTTTAAGTAAAATCCATCGATGTAAAATTGACTTTAATAGACCTCCCCGAGGCTCCGAGGCATTTAACCAAGATCATCCTTCTAAAGACCTTGCAAATCAAATTCATGATTTGTATCATCGTAGGTTAATGGACTTAGTCGAATCATGCATTTTAGAATATGGCAAATGTTTATTTATTGATTTTCATGGATTTACAAAGCCTCATGACGATTATCCAGATATTATAATCGGAAATCTTTTTGGAAATACCTTAGATATTTATACTGAGGAAGAAGATGAGGAGGATAATCAAATTGACGAGGAATATTATTGGGGTTATTCAGAGCTAATTAATGAATTGAAGCAACATTTCCATCTCGATGACGGACTTGCCATCACTCAATATAATATTGCTTATTCTGGAGGATATATTATCTATCAGTTTTATCAGAAAGCTTACGTGAATGCCATCCAATTAGAAATCTCTGACAAAATTAGAGAAGACCTCTCCCTTTTACGTGAGTTTATTTCAGATATTACAAGTGCCATAAAAAATTGTCTGCTTGAGTAATTATTAAAAAGAGAAAAAAGAGAGAAAAGAGAGCGGGAAATATAGGATTATAACTTCAGTTTTGCTTTTCGAACAACCCTTAATCTCTTAATACGTCTTTGCATGCTTACTACAATTACGATAATGAATGAGAATGAGAATAATATGGTTGCCCATTCTATTATTGGCATTATAATAAAAAATCTAAATGCAATATTTACTGCAGTTGAGAAAAACCCATAGAGTGCCACATTTCGCGTAAATTTATATTTGTAAAGAGCGATTGAAGGAAAAAAGGTGACAAAAATCGAAACTGTAAAGAAATTTATTGCCCAAAATCCATGGACCTCCAGATTATCAATTGGATTAAGCCCAATCATAATGATTGAGAAGGCTAGATAAACTCCGCAGACTTGCGTAGCGATAGTAAGAATCATGTTGCGGCGGCCACCGATATACCATTCATAGAGCCCCAGAAAAAAGGGAATAAGCGTTATACCCGTTACCACGCATCCTAAATTAAAATAGAATCCACCTTGAGGATTTGCTTTTAAACTTCCTAAATCGCTCATCCAGTTATTAAATGGGCTATATCCTGGATAATAATACCCCGCTAAAAGTATGAATATCCAGAAAAAGATAAAGGAAGCAATTCCCGAAACAACCGAGATGGGAACATCTCGAGGGATGGGAAATTCTTTAAGAATATCAACCGCTTTATGTAATGAATCCGAATTAATACGATTTACCATTATTTTAACCTTATAATAATTGTCGTGAGTAATAAATGAGAATAAATTTTAGTATATTCAAGACCTAATTACTTTAAGGAATTAATATTTTATAAGGTATTTATATTTTTTTATAACTAAATTCTTGGAAAAATTTATAATATGATTGAAATTGCCATCATTCAAATGGAAATTAGAGATGGAGCAAAGGATCACAATTTACGGAAAGTTCTTTCCATTTTAAAAGAACTAACATTTAAAGATTCTCCGCCAGATATTATATGCTTACCAGAACTCTTCACTACAGGGTATGATTTGACCAGTGTAAACCAATTAGCAGAGCCATTAATGGGTAAAACGCTAACTAAGATTCGGGAAATCATCATTGATAACTCATGTGTAATAGGTACAATTTTGGAAAAAAATAAAGATAAGTTCTATAATACAGCTTTTATTTTAGGCAAATCCGGAGATATTTTAGGACTATATAGAAAAGTTCACCTATTTTCACCAATGTTAGAGAAAGAATATCTTACCGCGGGAACTACAATAACACCGTTTATCATTCCTGAGCTTCAAAATATAAAGGTGGGACTTGCAATTTGTTATGATTTACGATTTCCCGAATTATTTAGAAAATTGACTCTTCAAGGTGCTGAGGTTATTTTTGTTCCTTCTGAATTTCCGACTCCAAAAAATGATATTTGGAAAACTTTGTTAATTGCACGCGCTATTGAAAATCAAGTTTTTATTATAGGGACTAATAGAGTGGGGAGGGGACATTCCGATTCTTTTTTTGGTCATTCAATGATTACAGATGGAGATAGCCATTATATCTTAGGAAATCTACCTACTGTCAAAACTTGTATATTAGACTTTTCTAATCTGGAGCAGATCAGAAAGAGTTTGCCCCTATTAAAAGATAGAAGAGAAGAGCTCTATTAATTTGGTTTGAAGCCTTAAAAGTAAAGTTCGTTATGCAAATATTTGTAGAAATGCTTAAAATATCCCCTGGTTTTTTTCGTGATATACTCTTTTTTCATCTCTTTAGTTATTATTTTGTTTACTGGTTGATATTGATTCCTTAGTATCATGAAGTTCATATATTTATTCGTTATTGCATGCTCTGGACAGCGATAGGTGCATCTCATACAGAAACAGCAGCGATCTCCGAAAATAATTCTATCGTTCTTTATTGTAATATTATTTGTAGGGCAGAGTTGTATACATTGCTTGCAAAGGGTGCAATTTTCATCTGCGATAAGATACCTTCCAAAATATTGTGCTCCTATAGTTTCCAACAAGCTGGAGACATTGGAAATTATATTTAATATTTTTGAATTTGGCTGCAGTTTATTTTTGGAATTTAGGATTTCATATGCATAGAGATTAATCTTCCTAGATGCAACATGGTAGAGTTGATTTTTTAATTCTTTTGGATAATCTATCACAATATTAGAGGGCATAACCAAGAAATCTTCATGAAAAATGTCATAACCCTTCCTTTTTAGCATTAATCGTATTTTTTTAGTACTTCCTCCGAAGAAAAGAGGATCTCCCATCGTTTTGAAGAGAAAGCTTTTTTTTCTTTCCGTTAAATTCGGAATTTGATGTATAAAAGTATAGAAAATGCTAGGAGCGCTAAATGCATGAACGGGAAACCCAAATCCCAGCATTTCATATTTATCAAAATCTATTTCTATATGATTTTTAAGAATGTGTTCAATTTGATAGAGATCCACCGTTGCTTGTCTTTGTCTCAATCTAGAAGCATATATCTGTGCTACCTCTTTCGTATTTCCCGTTCCAGAGAAATAAAAAATTGCAATATTTATATATTCAATCGATACCAATAGTAAGACCCCTTTTTTCTATACTTTAATAGTTTCTTATTCCTTAGTTTTATATTGGTCTATATTAGTTTTATATTAGTTTTATATTAGTTTTCCATTTATTTTAGCTTTTGTATAAACTAAAATGATAAAATTTTTGGGATATACAGAAAATCGAAAAAACGCGAATGTATTATAGAAATCCCATTTATATTACAACTATTATTTTGATAGATGTATAAGGCGGTTCATAGTATTAATGAATAATTATTCATTCATATTAGTACTAATTATATTATAGAGTAAAAATGATCATTAGGATTGAAATACAATTATGAAAATTGGGGGCATCATTGATATCTCCACGAAAGATATTCCCGGAAAAGCATGTATGGTAATATTCACTGTTGGATGTAATTTTGGGTGCCAATTTTGTCATAATAAGCATTTATTAAGAGATGATGCGGGAAGGAAGTATTCTATCAAGCATCTTATGAGCTTAGCAAAGAATAATTATCTTGTGAACGCGGTGAGTATATCGGGAGGAGAACCAGCCCTTCAACCCGATTTACCCGATTTATGCCATAAATTAAGCGAACAGAACAAATTTGTGAGTATTGATACAAATGGTTCACATCCAGATGTTATCGAGAGGGTTCTCCCCAGCATTAAGAGAGTAGCATTAGATCTAAAAACATCGCTTTCTATAAAAAGGTATGAGCAAATTACTAATACATCGGTAAATATTGACAATATACTGAAGACTTTTCATCTTTTAAATGATGCTACCCACATACAATTTGAAGTACGAACTACTTATATTGATAATCTGTTAGTTGAAGACGATATTAAAGAGATAATTACATTTCTCAAGGAAAATCTATTTACTGGGAATTTTGTCCTTCAGCAATATCAATATTCGGAAGGCGTAGGAGAAGAATTTAGAGAAAAATTTCAAAAACCGGAGCACAATACCCTTTTAAATTTTCTCAAACCGTATTTAAATGACGATTTTTCATTTGATATATACCTTCGGGATGAGGTTGTGGGGTACTCAGAGATTCATGATGTATTTCAACAAATATTATAGGAACCATAATAAGAGGGACAGGATAAAGGAAAATGGATGAAAAAGAAATTTTAAAGGAAATTAATTCTTGTATTGACTGTAATAATTGCTTGGAAGTATGTGATACCTTTATTGAGACAGGAAATGAATTGCAATCGCCAAAAGGAAGATTAAAAATTGGTGATAAAGCATTTCGAAATCAAGAAATTAGCGAGGAAGAGCGATTTGGGCTGTATACATGCACATTATGTGGGCTTTGTGATTTAGTATGCGGGCAAAATATTGACATTTCTACAATAATTCACCAAACGAAAATCAAGCAAGCATACACATCAAAAGGTCTATATGATATACAGACCAAGATTTCTAAGGGGATTATTGAAAAGGATAATTCTGTAAATGGTACTCCTGAAGAACGCTTGGATTGGTTGACCCCAGAACTTCGGAAAACTGAGGAATTTGACAAAAAAGAGTCTGATACACTCCTATTTTTAGGATGTATGTCTTCTTTTAAAGTCAAAGAAAGTGCGATCTCAGCATATATGCTCTTAAAAAAAGCTGATTATGATTTTAAAATCCTTAAAGAAGAGCCTTGTTGCGGGGAATATCTTTATTCAACCGGTAATTTCAACAAGGCAATGGAATATATTCCAAAAGTCCATAAGCTCTTAAAGCATCAGGGGGTTAAAAGGCTCATTGTGACTTGTGCGGGGTGTCTCTATGCGTTTAATAATGTCTATCCAAAATATCTGGATGACTGGAATATTGAAGTAAAGCATATTATCCAAGTGATTAAAGAATTAATAGATGAGGGGTCGCTAAGAATTGCAAAAAAGCACTCAGACCAAGCTGTTCTGTATCATGATTCTTGTAGAATGGGTCGTAAACTTAGAGAATTAGAAATATTTGATCAACCGAGGAGTCTCTTGATTAAAAGTGGCGTAAGAATTAAGGAATTGAATAAAAATTGTATTGAATCTCCATGTTGCGGAGCGGGTTCAGGTTTGAGAGGTGTAGACAAAGAATTATGTATTGACATAGGCTCAAAAATTCTTCAAGAGATGGACGATGAGATATTGGTCTCGAGCTGCCCTCTGTGCGTATTTAATTTTCGCTACATAAATTATAAGAATCAAGGGGATAAAAAAATAAAATATATCACCGATTTTCTTCTTGATGCTATAGAAAAAAGTTAAATTCAAACTTTCTCTTTAATCATTTTCTTTTCCTTTTAATTAATACTTGCTTTTAAAATCAATAATCTAAAGTCTCTTACTTCAACTAATAGATTTAATGATAAAAAACAAAAGAGAATACGTTTTGCTTTTATTAGAGCCTTTTCTTAATGAAATTGGGTAATAAAAATCCCATATAAAACAAGAAGGAGCCCAAAATTAGAATCACACGGGATATAATTAATGCTGGGGGAATCAATGAAAATACACCCACATCTAAAAATCCTCCCAAAATATAACATACTGAAGCAGAAATTAATAATTTTCCTCTCATATTAATATCTTTCTCAGAAGATTTCAATGATTCCCTCCCCAGCATAATTCCAGATACAGCTACAGTGATATTGATAAACATTAGATAGACCGCCATTAGCGGTTCATATTCAAAATTACCAATACCAGCATAATCACCAATAGCCGTATAATCTATGGATAAGAACGTAAGGATATAGATATCTACGATGATTGTTATTGCTAAATAAAAACCCAGAATTAATTTCTGTCTTTTCTTAATGATTAGCTCTGTTATCCCCATGAGCCAGAAGGTACCCGTGACTGGAATAAAAAAGCTTCCAAAGAAGATATAAAGTCTGGGATCTAATCTTTGAGTTTCGGTAAAAACTACAAACAGGAAATCAAGAGTAGAGGGCCACCAAGGCTGATAAATAGCCATCCAAGCTAACCCGATATATAACAATTCGATTTTTCTCACTTGAAAATATCGAATTACTATAATCAATCCTACAATAAAACAGATTAAAATGGTAAATAAAGCAAAGAGTCCATTTAAAAAATCACTAATCGATATACTCAACTTAATTACCCCTAATTATAAAATTATTTGAATGCTATTATATATTATAGATTAGATTCATCATATATAAATATTAAGTTGAAATCTGAGAAATAACAAAAATTAATTGTTATTAAATTCATACCCTTACATTTAAAACTGAAATCTTTTAAGCTAATTTGAAATCTTTAAAATTAATTATAAATCCTTAATTAGCACAATTGAGAAGAAAAAATTAATTCTTAAACAAAAAAAAATTTGAAATTAGATGGATGAAATACTTGTTTTTGATTTTGGTGGTCAATACTGTCATTTAATCGCAAGAAGAATCCGAGATCTTGGCGTGTTTGCGGAGATTGTTCCGTTTAATATTAATATTGATCTATTGAAGAAGAAAAATCCTAAAGGGATAATCTTTTCTGGAGGACCTAGTAGTGTATATGAAGCTGATAGCCCTAGAGTGAAGGATGAGATCTTCCAATTTATTTTAAAAGAAAAGATCCCTATTTTAGGAATATGTTATGGACACCATTTAATAATACATCAGCTAGGAAAAAAAATAGAGCCCCATGATAACAAAGAATATGGGCGCACCGAATTAACCATCATCAACTCAAAAACTCTTTTCAACTCATTAACGACTAATGAGATTGTATGGATGTCTCATGGAGATCAAGTTGTAACAATGCCCGAGGGGTTTGAAGTGCTTGCAAAAACCGGGACTTGTCCGATCGCGGCGTATGGAAATAAAAACCTTAAATTGTATGGTGTGCAATTTCATCCTGAAGTTGTCCATACACCGAGGGGAAATATTATTTTGGAGAACTTTATTTCAAATATTGCTAAGGCAAAAAAGGAATGGAAATTGGGAGATTGGATAGACCACTCCATTGAGGAAATTAGAAAAACGGTGGGTGATAATGAACGTGTGATTCTTGGGCTAAGCGGAGGTGTCGATTCTTCGGTGGCTGCTGCATTGCTCAATAGAGCAATTGGAAATCGCCTACATTGCATTTTTGTAAACAATGGCCTTCTGAGGAAAAATGAAGAAAAACAGGTACAACAAGTCTTCCAAGAGGAGTTAGGATTTCAGTATTTTCATTATGTTGATGCCGAAGATGTTTTTTTAAAGCGACTGGAGAAGATTGAGGAGCCTGAGGAAAAACGCAAAATAATTGGTCATACATTTATTGAAGTATTTGAAAACAAAACAAAAGAATTAGAGCACAAATTTCCCAATATACATTATCTTGCTCAAGGAACAATCTATCCCGATCGAATCGAATCCAGTGCCCCCAGTAAATCGGCGGCAAAAATCAAATCACATCATAATCTAACTTTACCAGAAGATATGAAGCTGAGGGTAATTGAACCCTTAAAAGATCTCTATAAGGATGAAGTTCGTAAAATTGGATTAAAATTGGGATTACCCAAACGTATGATCACTCGGCATCCCTTTCCGGGACCGGGATTAGCGGTCAGAATCTTAGGGGCGATCACTAAAGAACATTTGGATATCTTACGTGAGGCAGATTGTATTTTGCTAGAGGAGATTCGAAAAGCAGGTCTTTATGATGAAGTATGGCAAGCGTTTTGTGTATTTCTCCCATTAAAAACCGTAGGTATCATGGGGGATTACAGGACTTACGAGTATCTTTGTGCGATACGAATTGTAGAATCGTTAGATGCCATGACGGCAAATTTTGCAAAACTTGAGTGGAATGTATTGGAGCATATAAGCACCAGAATTATTAATGAAGTTAAAGGAATAAATAGAGTGGTATATGATATCTCTAATAAGCCTCCCAGCACTATAGAATTCGAATGATAGCTAAACCATACATTTCAGAATAGCTTGTCCTTCTTTTTTGTAAAATTACTAAATTTCTCTAAGGGAGTATTTGAAATATTAGCGGTTAATAATCACATTCTCTTTGTACACTATGTTGAATATTGTGAGACATCTTATGGCATAATTTCAGCAGTAGCTCTAATTTTTTATCCTTATATTCATCATCATCCCATAAATTATTTTTTTCATGAGGATCTTTATTTAAGTTGAAAAGTTGTCCAAAATCATCTGAGAGAGTCATTCTCCATTCATCTTCAACGATAGTCCGAGTTTTTTGATCTGTATAGTTATCATCCATTTCAATTAATATGTTTGGGTTAATTTTCACATTAGGATCAGTAAATATGGGAACCATACTTTTTCCTTTCATATAAGAAGGTATTTCTACTCCAGCAAACTCCAAGAGTGTTTCCGGAATATCAATTGAACTTACCAAAGAATTCGAGATAGAATTCTGACTCATTCCGGGTACATACATTAAAAATGGAATGTGGATTAACGCATCATAAATGAAAGGTCCCTTGAAGAAAAAACGATGATCTCCCCCTAATTCTCCATGATCTGTTGTATAAATGATAATTGTATTATGCGCAATACTCAGTTTTTCCAAGGTTTTTAATATGTCACCTACAGCATCATCAATCATTTTTTCCATTCCATACATAGCAGCAAGAGCTTTTTTGGCTTCTTGTTTTGTAAGGTCCTTTGCATGGGGAAAATCCTTATCATTTGTGCCTTCTGTTTTTTTTGAATGAAGAAAATGTTCACGAAAGAATTTTATTCCTTCATGGTGGTCATCGCTAAAGGTTTCTGGTAAAGGAACATCTTCGGGATTATACATGTCGAAATATTTTCCTGGAGGCGTAAAGGGAGCATGTGGGTCTGGAAAGGAGCAAAAGCAAAAGAAATTATCCTTTTTATATTTTCCTTGAGCAAACCGATTTAAAAACCCAATCGTGGTTTCTTTTACAAAGTTCGTGGAATATAACTCTTCCGGGACTTTATGTTTGAACACTTGGATCTCTACATCACATTCTTTAATGATAAAATGAAAACACTTTTTAATTTTCCGCTCTAAAGTCTTATCTGAGCTCCCTGATTTGATGTTCAGTTTTGCTTGAAGGTTCTCGTTGCGCTTGAGCTTCTCAATCATCCATTTTTTATAATCGGGATGTCCTAAGAAAGTTCCATGCCCAGAAATAATCTTAGTCTCCTCAAGCCCAAAATATGGTGACCGATGAGTAAGATTCTTATAATCTTTTTCATACACAAATTCTTGACTTCTGGTGGGATTGTTATATTTTTCTCCATACGGAGCTCCAAAATAATTCAGATGAATTTTTCCAAAACTAGCAGTATGGTACCCATTTCTTCTTAAAATCTCAGCAAATGTTTCTGTTCCTTCCGAAAGATTCCTTCCATTTGTAGTAACCCCATGAATCGAGGGATATTGCCCCGTAAAAATCGTGCTTCTGTTTGGCATGCAGATCGGGTTATTGCAGTAAAAGTTGGTAAATCTTATTCCCTTTTCTCCAATACTATCAATATTTGGCGTTTTTAACGGAATATTTCCACCATTATAACAACTCAAATGATCGCGTCGTTGCTGATCGCATATAATCAACAGAATATTATACTTTTCTTTCATTAAAATCATCTATATTAGTCATAAGACTCTTTTGAAT
This sequence comes from Promethearchaeota archaeon, assembly GCA_008080765.1. Lineage (GTDB taxonomy): Archaea > Asgardarchaeota > Lokiarchaeia > Sigyniarchaeales > SOKP01 > TEKIR-8. The sequence goes on from SHMU01000009.1 coordinate 11,872, forward strand.
AAATTTTTCTCATATAAAATCTTTGAGTATTTAACCACAAAAAATTGATTTGGTATCGTTTTCTTCACAAAACTTTTTATTTAGTTTATATTTAACTCTCCATAGCTTAATTTATGTATAATGGTTTTTGAATGTCAAAAGAGTCGAAAATATCAATAATCGGTATGGGTTTTGTCGGCTTAGTCACAGCATCGTGTTTTGCTGATAGGGGATTTAAAGTAATTGGGTCCACCTTAGATGAAGAGGCCGTGAAGTTGATTAATCAAGGGCTCTCTCCTTTTTATGAAAGAGAGTTAGATCCGATTTTAAAGCGGGCAGTGCAAAATGGAAATTTAAAGGCAACATTGAGTAATGAAGAGGCTGTCTTAAATTCGGATATATCATTTATCTCCGTAGGTACGCCCATGAGAGAAGATAAAAGTATTGATCTTTCCTATATTGAAAACAGTTCTAAAGAAATTGGGCGCGCGCTGAAGAATAAGGACTCATATCATCTTGTCGTTGATCGCAGTACGGTAGTGCCCGGAACTACTCGAAACATTATTGGAAAAAATGTTGAGACGGAAAGTGGAAAAATTATGGGAAAGAATTTTGGATTATGTATGCAACCAGAATTCTTGCGCGAGGGAAACAGTGTATACGATACGCTCCATCCCAATAGAATTGTTATAGGAGAGTTAGATAAAAGAAGCGGTGATCTTTTAGAAAGTGTATGGAAATCGTTTTACGGTGATGCTCATATTCCCCTCTTGCGGATCAATATTGAAAGTGCTGAAATGGTTAAGTATGCAAACAATTGTCTACTGGCTACTAAAATTAGTTTTGCTAATGAAATATCGCGAATTTGTGAAATTCTTCCCAATATGGATATTAAACAGGTTATGGAAGGTATTGGTTTAGATGATCGAATCAGTCCTAAATTTTTAAATGCAGGTGCAGGTTTTGGAGGGTCATGTTTTCCTAAAGACGTCAATGCAATCCTTGCATTTGCCCGAGAACATCATGTAAATCCCAAACTATTATCGACAGTGTTAGAAGTAAATGATGATCAAGCGGATCATTTAGTTAATTTAGCAGAAAATTTAGTCGGAGATTTTAAAAATAAGAAAATTTCAATCTTGGGATTGTCATTTAAACCGGGTACCGATGATATACGGGAAGCCTCAAGTATAAGAGTGATTAATGAACTTATTAAAAGAGGAGCCGACCGTATAATTGGATATGATCCTCATGTTGATGGTGTGACCGAAAAATATCTGAAAAAAAACATTGAATATGCACAATCCGCAGAGGAGGCTCTTAAGGATGCCGAATGTGCTTTTCTTATTACAGAATGGGATGAATTTAAATCTTTAACACCCGAAGATTTTAAACGCTTGATGAAAACACCGAATTTAATTGATGGACGTCGAATTTATCCCTATAAACAATTTCACAAAGAATTGTTATTTAGAGCTATCGGGCGAAATGATAACAAAAAGTAGAAAGAATTTATTTTTCAATATACTTTTATTTTCCCCAAAAAATCACTAAATTCTATTCTTTTTATCTAATTTTCGAATTTTATTTCAAATCTTCTATTCGATTTATCTACCTCTTTCTCCTTACTAGATCCAAAAATTTTTTTATGAAAATCCGCTTTTTGAATTAATTTTTGTAAACTTAATTATAAAAATAAAATTAAAAATGTGTAATTGATAAATCACGCAAAATGCAGCTTAAAAAAAGAACCTATAAAGTTGTGTTTATTGGTCCCTATTATACCGGCTTCTTTATTAATTCCTCCACTTTAATAGATAAAGGTTATACCAATATTCAAGCGAAAATGTTAACTTCGTTAAAAGAAATAAATGATCAAGGATGGTTTATTGAGATGGATAATAAAGAAGATGTATTATGGGATGTAGAATTTAGCTCCATGTATGGAGGTACTACAATGATTCCTGCCTCTTTTCTTGGGAGAGTCGTGAACTTTACTGATAACATCATTGTTTTTGAGCAATTTCAGTTTACCATCGTGAAAGTATTATTTTTCTATCATGACTATGGAGTGGGCACTTTCCGGGTAAAGGTTGAGGTCAATGTTGATAGAGAAATTGAAGTGAGCGGATTTAGACAACTAATTGAACAATTTAGTGCTCAACTTGGAAACATCATTAATCCATTGATAGAAAAAGATACACTCACATTAAAGTCTTATCTGGAAAAGTTTTCAATACCTCTCGAATCTTATGAACAAATTAGTGAAGAGTTAAAAGAAAAACATTTAGACCATATCCCTATCCGAAGCTCCCTTTGGTTTCATCGGGTATTTCATTTTTATCTCGAGGAAAAGCGTCCAGTAACCGAGGATGATTATCTAAAATACAAAGATGTACTTTATTCCTCACAAATGGACGGTCCGAAAAACTGTTCCTTAAATGAATATGCTCAAGTATATCCCTCGTTTAATTTCTCTCTATTTCTTTATCATCCGGAAACCAGACCAAAAGATATATGCCTCAATCGAGTTTTAGAAATCGCAGAATATTATTATGCTGCAACATCTCTTTTAGATACAATATTGTTTAATGAATTTGCGAAATTTGCAAGAAAAAAGGAATATCCTCCAAAAATTAAGAAGCTGGAAGACGAATTGAAATCCCTAAAAAACCTCTCAAGCCAATTAGATCTATTCCTCTTGACCTTAAAGGATTCTATTATTAACTTATCACCAAGTTCTATTCTCATGTGGCGCAATATTGATAGAGAATGGTATTATACTTCCATGTTGGAAACTCTTAAAGAAAAAAGTAATCTTCTGACCACGCAAGTAAATGAAACTTTGGACGAATTGAATCAGAAGCGTGCTCAAATACTTAACCGCTTTGTAAAAATCTTTACTTTATTGGCCATTATTGGACCTGCTTTAGAAATTTATGTTCTTATTCAAGACTTAAACATCATAAATCTCGTATTGTCTCATCTTGGGATATTCCTCTCGATTAGCATTCCCATTGTATCTGTAATTATAATTCTTTTCTTATATTACACCAAAAAATTAATGTTCGATTATTAAAGAAAGAAATTAAACCTTTTTTATTTTTATTTACTGAATTATGCTAATTTAAACGAATATTTGGATGAAAAATAGATGAATGGGAATATTTCAATAATCTAGGATTAATTGGTTAAGATAAAATAGAATAAAAAGTTAAAATAGATCAAAATAAATATTTGATTTCTATTGCGATTTCTTAATAATTTCCGGAATAGATTTGGTTTTTAACTTGCTCTAAATCGAGGTCTTCTTGGGATTTAATCCCTATATCCCAATGACGGCATACATCAACGGCACGTTGAGAAATACATGCAATATCTTCCCGATCGATAAGGTCTAATTTAAACTTTCTCGTACCCGCAAGTAACTGCTGAATACCCGTACCTAACTTACTGCTGAAATAGGTATAAAGTCCTACTGCTGCAGGGGGTATTTCTTTATTAGGATATTTTCGCTTCAATTCATCATATTCAACGAAGGCTTCTTTCAGAGTCAAACTATGTGGATCTTTGGTTTTGGGGAATCCTAAATTAGTAAGCATTGCCGGTGAAACTTTATTTTTCTGAATTCTGTCATCGACAAATTTCGATTTCATCACAGCCGTAATAGGGGATCGTGCCATAGCAATACAAGTCACATAGGGGGCTCCCATTGCTAAGGCTTTAAACATCTGTGTTTCTCTCGCAAATCCTCCCGCAATGGCTATTGTTGGAATTTTTGCATTGGGATTTTTTTTCTTAATCATATCCAAGCAGCCAACAACAAGAGCTTCTAAATATGCCGTAGGAATAGAGCCTTCATTCATCATGCTTACGGGACTCATCCCCGTTCCACCACCTGCACCATCGAATGTCATTCCATCAACTCCTCCTTCAACACCCATACGAATGATCCAAGCTGTTGCTGCGGGTCGGTATGCTCCTGTCTTAATAAAGATGTTCTTCGCACCCCCTTCTCTGATTTCATCAATCTCTCCCAAAACATCTTCGGTCGTTGAAAGACCCACTCTGCTATGCCGTTCAAAGTCCGGAATCAAGCCATTTTTCCATTGGTCAATTATTACCGGATCACTTGGATCAGGAATTACTAAATAACCTCTATTTTGTAAGAGTTGGGCTCGTTCCAATGTCTTTAATCGAACCTCACCCCCGATAGCTTTTGCTCCTTGACCAAACTTGATTTCAAATGAATCAACTTCTAACTTGCTCTGACAGTAAGGAAACACCCCAAGACGAGTATCTTCTACATTTTTTTGAATAATAATATCTCCATGTTTCCCATCCCAGAACTCTCGAAATGCCTCAACTCGATATTTCATATCTATAGTATCTACTACTTTGGGATATGCAGCTCCATTCTCAAATTGAGCATTTTCGTCCATACCAACTACGTTTTCTCCTACAGTCACACTTACACCCGCTAAAGCGGAACCCATCGCAAGACCTTCCCAATTTTGCTTTGCAACATAGGTACTGCCAAGCCCCGCAATGACGATTGGTAATTTTTGATCAATATTTCCCCATTTAGAGGATACATCTGCATTTGGGAAAATAACCGAGTCTTCATGGGCTTCAATTCCCTCCGCGCCTCTTACCTCAAATTGTATCTGAAAGTCACTATAAGAAAAGCCAAAATCTTTAGGAGTCCCCGCGGTGGAGTCTCCAAAGTATTCCCGTAGGGGATATAACACTTCTCTGCCCCGCAACGCTGCCTTACTTACTTCACAGAACACAGGACAATCAGCGAGACAAATGGGACATAACCCCGATTCACAAGAGTCCTGAACCCGCGTGCGTGTTCCTATCATGCTGTTGATATGTGTCACCATATTTTTCATATTCTATTAACACCTCTCTTTCTAAGAATCAATTAGAACCTTTTTTACCTATCTATTTCATAAAACTTTCGAAAGGAGATAAAATAGCGATTCCTTTGAAAACGTGGCAAAACTATTCTAATTAGCATCTTAACATAGGTTTTTTTATAATTTAATTATACTAGTTAACATATATAAAACAAGTTATTTAATATATTTCTGGTTAAACACACATACTTAATATAACTGATATATCCCTAAGAAAGATTATTAATTTTCATGTAAGCAAGGAATAACTAATCTTTCAGAGGTAAAAGGATTACTTGAATTAGTCTCACTTGAAAGACTTGATTTAAGACTTAATCATTTGAGAAATCTCCCGAACTCTATAGACAACTTTATATCCTTAAAAGAACTAAATATAAGCTCTAATAATCTAGAAATTATTCCAGAATCATTTGGAAACCTCTTTCCTTTCACTCATTTAAATTTAACTAATAATAAGTTAATAAAACTCCCTAAATCATTTGGAAACCTCTCTTCGCTTCCCTATTTAGATTTAGCAAATAATTACTTGATCAAACTACCAGAATCCATAGGGAACCTCACATCACTAACATATTTAAATTTGTGGGGAAATTATGAGCTGACGATTCTTCCAGAGTCGATGAGCAACCTAAAATCACTCCAAACGCTGGATTTAAGATATAATAAGCTTATTAAAACCTCCAGGATGATAAAAAAGTTGAAAAAACAAGGGATTACCATTTTAAAATAAATCTAGTGAAGCCCCGAATCATATTGATATCAGAATGAAAGAAACCACATTATAATATCGATCGTATTTATTCTTTTTAGGGCTTGGTAATTGATTTATTCAAGATATAATATTGCAGTTTGCTCTATGGGATTAGCATAAAATTTTAGTTCCCGATCTTCAAGTCTTGAAGATTCTGAGACCCAAATAATATCTTCATATTCCTTTAATTCGGGAAATAATTTCGCAAGCATATTTTTCGGTTTTGTAAATAAATCCTTATTTAATACAGAATTCTTTTTTTCTGGATAGATGGCAATGTATACCATATTATTTTCCACCAAATCATTAAAAAAGTGTGTACCGAGCGAGGCATCAGGCATGAGATGTTTATGCATTTCTATAATTTCACATATAATGGATGCTCTGTCTATTTCCTGAAAATTTACGGGAATCCCCAAAGATGGACTTTTCGTTGCCCATCGTCCTGGTCCCGCAAGGAGCACGCAAGTATCTTCTGACCAAGGTGGGATCTTGTTTATTTTCCCAATAATTCGCGCAATTTGATATCGTTCTTTCATGGATAAGGTACTATATTTTTCTGGAGATACATAAACAATCCTATCAACTGATTTTGCCACTCCATGACCGATTATAGGTCCATTGGTTTTTAATAAAATATTACGGAGAGAAATATTAGTGGGAACTTCAAATGATTTCATTTCACTAATAATTTGAAAGGGTCTACATTGGAGAATGAAAATTTTGTATTGTGTTTCGTTATAGAAATTAATGGTAAATTCTAGATCTATTTCATGATTATAAACATCTGAAAGGATGTGAAGAATTTGCTTCATATCTTCGATTATATGTTCCTCTGCTATAATTTCATCCAAATTCAAGCGATAAATAGAATAATCAAGATTTCGATATTTTAATTGCTTTTCCGTTTCATAATCTCGTTTTGCAAACAATTTTACTACCAATTCTGAAGCAGTAGGAGCAATTTCATAAAAATATCTGATATCAAATTGGTTATTTTGAAGATCAAGAACATCAACTTTTCTTTGAGTAAATTTTTGAAGCTCATCATAACCCGCTTCGGGTCGTTTTAAGGGGGAGTTAAGTGCCACAATGCGCACATAATCATCATCGTATCTTTCAACCGCTCTTGTACCTAAGCCATAGACTAATCGAATCATCCCCGCTTCGGGATTAATGTTTTTGTTCCAGATAAAGGGATTAAAGGAATAGCCAACTCCTGCCAATTGTGGGTAAAATAAATTTCCATAGGTTGAACCCGAAACCCTTTGAATGAGAATAGCCATTTGTTCATCTTTATCTAAGATTCCTCTGCGTAGTCGGTACATTAGAGCTTTTTCGCTTTTAGTACTTTTATAGACAGTACGTACCGCATCAAGAAGAGCTTCCAACCGCTTTTCAAGTGTGCCTTGATTAACCAAAAATACGCTTTCATATTTACCAGAAAAGGCATTTCCATAGGCATCTTCCAATAAACTGCTACTCCTCACGATTATAGGGGATTGCCCATAGTAGTTTAACATATTTCTAAATTGAACAATAATATCTTTTGGAAACTTCCCCTTTTCTAAAATTGTCCTTGCTTGCGCTGCCAAATCAAGAAACTCATCAGATCCGGAACTCTTTCGTATTTTGTACCGTATCCACCAGCATCCATTTATGACCAAGTAGCTGTAAAACACATCTGAACCAATGAAAAAAGAATCATGTTGCTCTAATTTTTCCTTCCATTGTGGATCTGTTTTCTTTAAAATGAATTGAGCAAGAAGCATGCCCGCAGACTTTCCTCCAATCAATCCAGTGCCAATCATTCTTCGCCCAATCTTAAGCAAATCTGAAAGCGAAAAATAGGTATTTACTAATTCGAATAATTTCTCATCCCGCGTAATTATCATTCGTATTAATTTTCTTTTCATCTTATTTGCTTCTTCTTCATTAATAGCACCTTCTTTTTGATCATATAAATATTTATATGCATTCTCAAAGATTCTGGACCAAATATCCTTTACTTGAGATTTGAAACTAACCCATGGTTGGGTATACTCCGATAAAATCTCAGAAATCATATCGCTTCGATTTACGGGGATAAATTGTTTATCTTTCCAGAGGTGAAGCATAAACATAGTTGGCGAATATCGTTTCCATACCTTTAGGGGTTGAATATAACATTTGCCTCCTTTATTAAACACGTCAAGAATTATCTGAGCTGTTTCATGGATTCTAATGATAGTATATTGGCTATGATTATCCCTTATTAATGAAAAATAAGTCGCTGTATCAAAATCAAAAAGATAAGGACAAGTGAGCATGAAGAAATTAGCAACCATTCGGTCGCTATTCCAATCTACTGCCAACTTTGAAAGAGAGTCAAAGATATAGGCTGCTCCACGCCCATATTTTTCAATTACCGTAAATATTTCATCAATAAAATGTTCAAATCCCTCTTCTGGATGAAGATAAAAGATCTGAGCGTTGATATTTTCAGGAATTAATGATTCATGCTCTGCAAAACGGAAATAAATCAAATCTCGTTGCTGTCTGTCATTCTCCAAACAAAATTTATGCACGAAAGGTATATAATCGCTTATCTGATCCACTTGAAATACTATATTATCTCCTGGGCGAACATTATGTAGCATATCATCCAGTTCTGGAATACCTGTGCTAAAAGATAGATCATTCATAGTCTATTCTCAAGATCTTCTATACAAAGATATAAATTTAAATTATCTATAAGAAACAATAAGATAGTAGAAAATGGGAAAAAAAAGTGAAAAAGAATGAACTAAAAATGAAAAAAAATGATCCAAAAATAAAAAAAATGAACTAAAATTGAACCAAAAATTAGATTAAAATTAAACAAGAAATAAGAGAAGGTAATTTCTATAAATTATTTAAAAATTACCAATGTCCTTGCGCAATCATGGCATCAGCTACTTTTCGAAATCCCCCAATATTGGCTCCAAGCACATAATTGCCGGGATCTCCATATATATTCGAGATCTCATAGGCAGTTTTATGAATGTTTACCATAATTTCATGGAGTCGTTTATCAACCTCTTCCCGACTCCACGATATACGCATGGCATTTTGCGCCATTTCAAGCCCTGATGTCGCTACACCTCCCGCATTCGCCGCCTTTCCCGGACCAAATGCAATTCCTGCCTCGAGAAAAATATCAATGGCTTCATTTGTAGAAGGCATATTTGCGCCTTCGCATACCGCTATTACACCATTATCCACGAGTGTTTGAGCATCTTCTCTTTCGATTTCGTTTTCAGTCGCACTTGGAAACGCTAATTCACATTTAATATCCCAAGGACGTTTATTTGGACGATATTCTACATTAAATTCTTCTGCATATTCTTTTATCCGCCCACGCTTTATTTGCTTCAATTCTAATACATACTTAAATTTTTCTCCAGAAATGCCATCGGGGTCATATATGGAGCCATCAGAATCCGATAAAGTAACAACTTTCGCTCCCAATTGATTCAATTTTTCTACTGTATATTGAGCTACATTTCCAGAACCAGAAACAGTACATATTTTCCCTTTGATCTCCTCTCCACGTACTTTAAGCATTTCTTTAGCGAAATACACGGACCCATATCCCGTTGCTTCGGGTCGAATTAATGAACCCCCATATTCTAAACCTTTTCCTGTAAGCACACCGTCGCTACGATTTACTAATTGCTTGTACTGCCCATATAAATAACCAATTTCTCTCCCACCAACACCAATATCTCCCGCAGGTACATCGGTTTCAGGACCTACATGCCGATAAAGTTCAGTCATGAAAGATTGACAGAAGCGCATTACTTCCATTTCTGACTTACCTTTAGGATCAAAATCAGACCCTCCCTTCGCACCGCCCATTGGTAAGCCAGTTAAAGAATTCTTAAATATTTGCTCAAAACCAAGAAATTTAATGATCCCTATATATACTGAGGGGTGAAAACGTAAGCCACCTTTATAGGGGCCGATTGCTGAGTTAAATTGTACTCGAAATCCCCGTGATACTTGAATTTCATCATCGTCATCAACCCACGGAACTCGAAATATTATTTGGCGCTCTGGCTCAATGATACGTTCCAAGATTTTATTTTTTCTATAGATGGGATGTTTTTCCAATGCAGGAGCAAGATTATTGAATACTTCCTTTACTGCTTGATGGAATTCGGGTTGCCCAGGATCTTTTTCGACTACAGAATCATAAACTTTTTCTACATATTGCAACATAACAAAAACCTTTATATTTAAAAATATAAGTAACTTTATAAGTTATACCATGTTTAACCAATATATACTCATATAACTCTCTTAACTTCCTGAAAATATATGCTTTCTCCATTAATAAGTTGTAAATATATCACCTGAAACGATCTGAAAACCCATTTGATTCCATTCTAAAACCTTATCTCTCTGATTGACGCTAAATGATTATTTAGTCTGCTGATTTTAGTTTTTTAGTGTATTTATAACTCCAATTTATTAGTGGACAATTTTTTAATACTTAATTTGCATATATCTGAAAATGCCGTAAAAAGGAACTTTTACGGTGAAAAAAGAATAGGTTATCGTGAAAAGAATTCAAATTCCTATAAAATTAGCATTTAATTCGATTTAGCTTTAAGAATATGTGATGATTTGAAGAAATTCTCAGCAGGTGTGATTTGTTCGCTTCTTAATTTTCTAAATAATTTTTACAATAGCTCGAGCTTTTCTTCAATATTTACTCTAAATTCGGTAGATTTAATGAACTTTTCACAAAAAGATTTGATCTCTTCCCACTTTTTTTCAGTTTCTGTTTTTTCTAATCCAAATGGTTCGCTCAAATTGGGCTCAAATACATTGACTTCATGCTTGTATTTCTTGATATACTCATATAACTCCTCGCAAAATTGTTTGAACTTTTTACTATTGAATTCAAGCCCTAATGTATCTTTCAGATCGTAATCCTCCCCCAAATCGATTTGGGTTAGATTTGTCCACGTAATATCAGTTCCTTTTGTAGGAATAATTCCGTTATGGTGCGTTTCGACTAATTTGAGCTCATGTAAACACTTATTATTCCTCGGGAGCATTATTTCCAAAAAAATGAAACATCCAAGAAATATGGAATCTGGGGGTAACGGAAAGCTGTAAAGAGGGACAGAATATGCCCTATTCAGTAACAGATACACCTTTTTTCTCGAGATTTGTTAAAAGCTTTTTGGAGCGTGAATCTAAGGGATTCTCCTGTATATATAAAGAACTAAGAGCTGAGAGGTTTGATATTGACTCTGGGAGTGTCGTCAACTGATTACCCCATAATGATAGTTCTTTCAATGAGGAGAGATTCGATATGGACTCTGGGAGAGTTGTGAATTCATTACTACTTAAACTAAGGTGAGTGAGCGATTTTAGGTTCGATATTGACTCTGGGAGTGTCGTTAATTTATTACCCTCTAAATATAGACTTTGGAGAGATTTTAGGTTTGATATTGACTCTGGGAGAGTTGTGAATTCATTACTACTTAAACTAAGGTGAATGAGCGATTTTAGGTTCGATATTGACTCTGGGAGTGTCGTTAATTTATTACCCTCTAAATATAGACTTTGGAGAGATTTTAGATTTGATATTGACTCTGGGAGAGTTTTTAACTTGTTCCATCTTAAATCCAGTGTTTGGAGTGATTTTAGTTCGGTTGTGGACTCTGGGAGAGTCGTGATCTTGTTGTTATTTAAACGTAGAATTTCAAGTGATTTTAAGTCGCCTATTGACTCTGGGAGAGTCTTCAATTGATTATACTCTAAATATAGTTTTTTCAGTGAGGAGAGGCTTGTTATGGACTCTGGGAGAGTTGTGAATTCATTCCCACTTAAAATGAGAGAAGCAAGCGATTTTAGATTTGATATTGACTCTGGGAGGGTCTTGAAGTTATTATTATCTAAATATAGTGTTTGGAGTGATTTTAGTTCGGTTGTGGACTCTGGGAGAGTCGTGATCTTGTTGTTATTTAAACGTAGAATTTCAAGTGATTTTAAGTCGCCTATTGACTCTGGGAGAGTCTTCAATTGATTATACTCTAAATATAGTTTTTTCAGTGAGGAGAGGCTTGTTATGGACTCTGGGAGAGTTGTGAATTCGTTACTACTTAAACTAAGGTAATTGAGCGATTTTAGGTTCAATATTGACTCTGGGAGAGTCGTGAAGTTATTATTACCAATATTAAGGTAAGTGAGCGATTTTAGGTTGGTCATGGACTCTGGGAGAGTCGTGAAGTTATTATTACCAATATTAAGGTAAGTGAGCGATTTTGGGTTGGTTATAGACTCTGGGAGTGTCGTTAAATTATTCTCATATAAATCCAGTGTTTGAAGTGATTTTAAATTACCTATGGACTCTGGGAGTGTCGTTAAATTATTCTCATATAAATCCAGTGTTTGAAGTGATTTTAAATTACCTATGGATTCTGGGAGATTTTCAATTTTTTTTTGACTTAGATTTAATCTATTATTTATTATGGGTATTTTTTCACCATGATATTCAAACCAGTTAACACCTATAGCTTCGAGCTCTTCTTTAGACAGATAATTTATATAGGATTCCCCCAATAGAAACTCTATAACTGTAGAACATCCACTCGACAATCGTTTGGCAATTTCATCTTTAAGCACTCGTGTTGCTATGGGATCTCCAGCATCCGACAATTGTTTTAACAATGGAAAGGCAAGACGCATTTCTAAGAGGCGTGTGTCATACTTATGCTCCGCCCATGCTTGCAGATTTGAACAATGCCCCCAAAACTCTGTTTCTGGATCGAGTAATTTTTTATTTTCTTCGTGTTCATGACTGTAAAGTTCGATTGCCTCATCAATGCTCTTAATATGCTCATAGTTGTTCACCTTGTCTGTTTCAATATTGAAAAGCAGATACTTACATGTCATAAATTTTTGATCGGCAACATAAATAACTGTTTCCTCATCTTCCAACTTTACCGAGAGAAATTCATTGATTTTAAATTCCTTCATTTCTGCCTACCTACTATTTTCATCTTTTAATATAGATTCTCTATAATATCATAAGAAGATGTTAATAAAAATATCTTTCTTTCGCTTATAAATTCCAGAATTTGGAGAGATGAATACGTTTTAAGAAATAATTGATAATCTCTCTCATTTCACATTTTTTTAATCAGCCTTTTTTCTTAAAAGTTCAAGATAGACATCACTTATTTTTCCCATTATTCCTAATCCTTTAAGCAAAGAAATAAGTTCAGATTTTTGTTTTTCAGACCAATTCATAAGTTCCATTGCTATCATGTCAGCAGTCTCATCTATATACTCGCTTGGGATTAGGTGAGCCCCATAAATACGAAACTTCTGGATAAGAGACTTGCATTTCCTTTATTAAAAAAGCTAACTGAATCAGGAAATCCCATTGCAAAAAAATCGTAATTGCCAGTGCGGAGCGTTTCAAGAGCCATTTCACGGCAATATTATAGTTATTTTTTCCGTGCGGAGCTAATGTGCGGCGAGTTCTTGGGCTTATGTAGGATTCAAGCCACGTATATAATTCCTTCACAGATACATGGCTCATTCCCAAAAACTTTTTCTAAAAAACGGACTTTCTTGGACATTGTCAAGGCAGCAAGCTGAACCTCTTTGCATAATTGCTTGGCTTCCCTCTATAAGCTTATGAAAGAATGTTATATTCATTTTTATCACTTTTTCTGTTCACTTTTGAAGTTGAATAGGTAAGGAAAAAAAGAATATATAGATGTTAGATCTAAATTATTCACGATCTTAATTCCTAATTCTGTTTCTTGCTCCGATAAATCTAATTGAATTCTTTTTTTTCCACATATTTCAATAAATTCCCAGAGATTGAGATTAGCCAATTTAGCTGCATTGCCTAAGGATACTTTACCTTTTCTATATTTATCTAGAGCGGTTTCAATTTTGAAATTATGAATAGATTTTGATAATAAATGGCGAATTACTGTATTTTTATCCATTTTTAAAATTTCTTGCAATTATTCAATATCCTCATTCATTTCAGATGGGATTATTATTGACATTCTTTTGCTCATATTAATTTTCCTCAGATAAAATGATTAAGCAGTGAAAAATAGAGCGATTTCATTTTAATTTAATTATATTATAAAACAAGTAAGGTTATTATATCTTAAAACAATGATCATATAATAATCATTAATATCTCAGAATTACTATGATTTCTTTCTTAGAGAGCTAAAAATTTAAAAAATTATTCAAAATTATACTATAAGATGTTTAAGCGCAAAATCGAAATTACTCGTATTAAGAAGCACGACAAAACCAAGCTGATTGATGAGGTGTTAATCGAACAATCGGTAAATATTTTCATTAATTCTGAACCTATTGTAGATATTATTTGTTTGCCAAAAGATTTGAGAGAGTTGGCAATCGGATTTCTCTATTCCGTGGGCATCATTGATTCTTTTGAGGAAATTAAGTCAATAGAAGTGGATGAGATCGAATATAATATTTATGTGGATTTACAAGAGGCGAAAGGGTTCAATTCTGAGAATTTAAAAATCAATTCTGTTAGCCGTGTGATAGACACCACCTGCGGCATTACATCTCCATGGCGAGATACGATTAAAAAGGTCTTAGATGAGAAGAATGTCTCTGAACAAATACTCAATAAAAACCCCCTCCTTAACGCAGATCAAATTTATACTGCGATTAAGCAGATGCAAACAAGCACGTCATTGTATCGGGAGACTGGAGGGTGTCACGGAGCTGCAATTTATGATTTTAATACTAAGTCATTAAGTTTGAAGGAAGACATTGGACGCCATAATGCAATTGACAAAGTATTAGGAGATTTACTTCAGAAGAATCATAATTTTCAAGAAGTACTCCTTACATCAACGGGAAGATTAACGGGTGATTCTGTTTTAAAAGCAATTAGAGCCCAAATTCCCATAGTCGCATCGGTATCCGCAGCAATAGAATCGGGGATTCGATTAGCATTTGCGTATGGGATTACATTAATTGGTTTTGTGCGAGGCGCTCGAATGAATATCTATACACATCCAGAACGCATACAAATCTAAGGTAAAAAATAAGATGTTGAATTAAATTTCAAATAAGTCGGTGGATAAGTATCTTTCACCCGTATCGGGTAGAATTATAACCAAATTCTCTCCCTTTTGGAGTTCTTTTGCTGCTACATTTAATCCTGCCCAAGTAGCAGCTCCCGCAGATATCCCTACAAAAATCCCTTCCATTCGTGCGAGCTTACGAGAAGTTTTTTTCGCATCTTCATAGCTCACTTGAATGATCTTGTCGTATATGTCCGTATTTAAGACTTCGGGGATGAAGCCTGCTCCCATGCCTTGGATTTTATGGGGTTTAGGAATTCCACCGGAGAGTACTGGAGAGGCTTTAGGCTCAAGAGCATATATCTTAATATTATGACCGCATTTTTGTTTTAATACCTCTCCTACGCCCGTTATGGTGCCTCCCGTTCCAACCGCCGCAACAAGACCATTCACTTTCCCTTCTAAATCGTTATAAATTTCTAATGCTGTAGTTTTTCTGTGAATTTCAGGATTTGCCGGATTTTGAAACTGCTGGGGAATGTATATGCGGGAGTTCTCTTGGGACAGCTGTTCTGCTTTTTTGATGGCAGCGTTCATCCCCTTCTCTGCGGGAGTTAAAATTATCTCTGCCCCAAGTGCTTTCAAGATCTTCCTTCGCTCTATGGTGACACTCTCTGGCATAATTAAAATACATTGATACCCTTTGACAGCACAAACTAAAGCCAACCCGATTCCTGTATTCCCGGAGGTTGGTTCTACAATGATAGATTTTTCATCAATATGTCCTTTTTTTTCTGCCCTTTCCATCATCGCCATCGCAACGCGATCTTTCACGCTTGCCATCGGATTGAATGCTTCCATTTTTACAAACACATTGGGTCGCACATTCTCAGCAATTCTATTTAATTTGACCATTGGGGTATTCCCAATTGTCTCAATAATCGTATTATAAATTTTTCCCATGATTAATAACCAAGAATATTAGTTTTATCAGTATTTTAAATTGTCTTCTACTATTTATTCAATTAGCTTATAGGTCAAAAACTTTGAACACTTTTTAAGGTGGATGGTTTAATGGTAAATCCAAAAGATCTTTTGATAGCTTTTCTTAAGCGGAAATTATTAGCGAATATTTCAATCAAGTGTTTCTTTCCTCATTAGATTTAGATTCTTCAGAGTGCAAAATATATTCCTCTAATCGTTTTAATCTTTTTTCAAAATTAGCCAGAGAGATTGAATAGGGGTCAGGCAAATCACCGTGAGAAAGATCCACCTTATGAATTTTTTCACCCTCTCGTGAAATAATTTTTCCCGGGACTCCTACGACCACAGAATTTGCCGGAACATCCTCAATAACTACGGAATTAGCGCCAATCTTTACGTTATCATTTATTTTAATTGCTCCTAATAATTTTGCACCAGTTCCAACCACTACATTATTTCCTAATGTGGGATGACGCTTTACAGGCTTATTAGTAGTTCCTCCCAGCACTACACCTTGATATAAGGTGACATTATCTCCAATTTCGGAAGTCTCTCCAATAACAACACCGCCTCCATGATCGATAAAAAATTCCGAACCGATTTTTGCCCCCGGATGTATTTCAATACCCGTAATTTGGCGTGCGATTTCTGAAAGATAGCGGGGGATAAAAGGCATCTTAATAACCCAAAAGAAGTGTGCGATCCGATATAGCAATACAGCTTTAATTCCCGGATAACTGGTGAGCACTTCTAAAATGCTATGAGCAGCAGGATCTTTTTTAAAAGCAGAATTGACATCAGAAATAAAAAAATTCAAGATTTTTTGTAAGGTATCATCAAGTACATCTCTTTGAATATCTTCTATATTGAAATCTATGGTTGAGATGCACTCAACGCAATAATTATGTTGTTCTTCCGATTCCGAACCAATTTTTTTTCCACAATTTAAACATTTTAAAAAATCTTTCAAAAAATTCACCTTTAAATCCTTCTCTGGTAAAAAGAAAAAAAGCTGTAATAAAAATTTATCTGCAATAATTTCATAGATATACGTATAAATTGAGTATAAGTTCTAAGATTACTAGCAATGGAATTCTAATCTATTAATATGAGTACTTAAAGAGAAATTAAAGGATAGTGTATTTTCTCCTATTACCAAGCATATTGCATTACTATCTTCTGCCTAATAAAAGTAATATGTTTATTAAATCAGCTTTTAATTTTTAAAAAAAGCTATAGAAATCTCAATAAAGAAATTGCTTGAACACAAATTACTTAAAGATAGAAACTACAATCAATAAGTCAGATGAATAATTTAATTATTTAATAGAATAATAATTATAAAAAGCAATAATACTCTTTCATATGATATAGAAATTGAATAATTTCTAGGTAGATATCCATGATTAGGAATATATTTATTATAAAAAACGGGCTTGCCTTAGTAAAGCTTCATTTTGGCGAATGTCATTCCTTAAAACAAGTTGATAACCTAATTGCAGCATTTATTAGTAGTTTAGATTCTTATTCTAAAAAGGCAATGGGAGCTTCAATAAAAAATATAACACTTGGGAATTATATATTTTATTTAATGAAAGATGATCTTAGATCTAATTTACTCTATGTGTGTATTTTGGATAATAATGATAGTGATGCTGATGTTCAATTTAAGATGGAAAAAATCGCAGAGCTATTTTATAATGAATTTGCTTCGGTAATTGAAAATTTTAATGGAGAAATAAGTAGATTTGGAGCTTTTAAAAAAAAATTACTTGAGATGAATTTAGCTAAAAAAAATTGTGGCGGACGGCCCGAATGTGAGGGATGTCCAAATAGCTCTCGGGTTCCGGGCTTTTTAAATTTCTTCAAAAAGAGAGGCAGAATTTTCTCAAAAGAATAAAACTATTTATTGAAAGAAAAGAATAAAAGAAGGAAATATATCAAAAAACTTGCTAATATTTAACCTATCGTGTTCCTTTGAGGTTCACCTTACTTAAAAGGAGAATATTCTTTTACTTAGAAGAGATGAGACTGATTTTTTAGCTCACTCCGTTCTTTGAAAATTAATATCTTCTCCAATAAATTTAAAAACATGCTTAAAACACACTATAAAGTTAAAAGTTAAGATAAGTTAAGTTTTAATACAACAAAACATTTGAGGAGAACTTGAGAATCAAATGAAAAAAGTAATGTATTTTTTGAATAAAAAGGATTTGTAATTCTCATAAAAAAAAAATAGATTTCCATAACACTGATTCTTGTATAGAATGAAAATAAAAAACTCTAATAAAAATTATAGAATTTGGTTAAGGTGTTAAAAAATGAAAACTAATATGCAAAATAATATCTTGTCAGAAATACCTGCCTCCAATAATGACGTGTCCGATCATATTAGCTTAGATCAAGCTATCCTTATGAGGGATGTTTCCGATAGCAGTGAAGCGTTATTAAATACGGTCGAAAATGAAAAAAATAAATTTTATAATCTCCCAAGATATTATGATCTGGCATTTGAGAGAAATATAGAAAGGGATATAGTCTTTTTCCAAAAGTGCTTTCAAATGTATTGTGATGGAGATGTCAAGCGCATTCTTGAGGTTGCATGCGGGACGGGAATGTTTTTGGAATATTTGCCTCATTATGGGTATCAAACAGTGGGATTTGATTTAAGTGAGGCTATGGTAATGTATACTAAAAAGCGATTGCATCTTGCTGGTCTAAACAAACATCAGGCAAAGGTTGTGTTAGGAGATATGAAAGATAAGGTGTTTAAAAAGAAATTCGATGCGGCTTTTGTCTGTGTTAATAGTTTAGGTTATCTTACTCGCGATGCTGATATCTGTGATCATTTTAAAACGATGGTTAAAAATCTAAGAAAAGGAGGTATCTATATTGTTGAAATTAGTTGTAAATGTGAAAATCTGTTAAACGAAAAAAGGGTTGATGAGACATGGCATGTCTCTAAAGAACATATTGATTTACAATTAAAGTGGAGACCTTTTCTCTATGATTTAAAGCATCGATTACGATTTATTGATTTCGAAATGCAGGTAAATGATGATCAGATGATAATTGAGATTAAAGAAGTTCATAAGCTTCGCTTGTGGCTATTTGAAGAGTTTAAGCAATTTACATCGAGTAATGGATTTACAATTGTTGGAATTTATAATCAAAATTATGAAGAAATCTCCCTTTCAATGCCAATTACGGGCGAACTAGGTGTATTGTTTTTTGTTTTAAAAAATGATTAATAATCGTAGAAAAAAACCATAGTATAAAAGAGAAATATTTGACCCCCTCTTCTTTCTTTTCAGCTATGATATGGATAAAAAATTAGTAATCTTGTTTTTTTATACTTATCTTTATTTTTTTAACAATCTCATTCCTGTTTTTTATTCTATTAAAGTTCCTCAAGAAGAGATAAAAATCAAGCAATAAAAGAAAATTCTTAAGTATAAAAAATCTCAAAAAATAGAAAAAGCATTAAATATTGATAAGCTATGGTGTTATTCTAGGAAAAAATTATCACAAATAGAATAGAAGAAAAATAAAATGAAAAAAACATTTTAGTAAGAACCAAACTCTTGAATACCCTTAAATAATGCAATGATATTTTCGGGTTTTTGATCTAATAACCAATTAGTAGGACCAGGAATATATCTTCCATTCTTTCCAAGAGTCTGAATTTTGTGTTTGATATCTTTTCGTACCTCATTGGGTGTGCCGTTTACTAATAAATCAGAATCATCAACAGTTCCAAGTAAAGTTATCTCAGGAAATTTATTTCGATATAACTCTAAATTATTCAGATGTGGTTGTAAAGAATCTATTCCATCTATCCCCAATTCAACGAAGTCAGGAAATAATTCTTCGATAGCGCCGCAACAATGTAAAAGAAATTTAATACCCGCATCATGGACCATATCTACATATTTCTTTAAAATTGGTTTGAAAAACTTTTGCCATTGTCTCAATGGGAGTTGTAGCCCATTATTATGTCCAATATCATTGCCAATCATAATGACATCAGGTTTAGTTTTTAACAATAATTCAAGCGATTTTTGTTGGATATTCTCCCAGAGAAAATTTATATGTTTCTCTAAGAATCTTGGATCTTTTCGTGCTAATTTTGCAAAATTTAAATAACCAATACTCAGCACGCACTTTTCAAAAGGACCATTGATACCTGAAGCGACGACTATATCATATTTTTTCATCTTTCTACGATTTTTTGATAATATTCGAAATCGTGATTTATCTGGCTTTTGATCCTCTATTCGTTCCCAAAAAGCTTCTATCTTTTCTTTTGTAGTCAAAGAAGGACCCATATACCAATATGATGGAATACCATCATCACTTACTATAAATTTATAAATCTGTCCGCCATAACTTATAAGCTCATCGGGATTTTCTCCTCTTTCAAGCTGGACGGGTTCTACAACTTCCCAGCATAAATCGATTTTCGCATCTAATCCTCCCTCATATATATCAGGAGATGAGAATTTTGCCAATAAAGGTTGAGTATTGAGGAATCGTGGGGAAAGATCATCATTCAAAAAATGTTCAATATCTTTCTCTGTTAGGGCATATGGAGAGTCCATAAAAAGATCAATAAATTTAAAATCAGCTCCTAAACATATACTTGGCACGCGGTCCGGAATTTCTCCTTCTAAAACCATATTTATTCTTTCAAAAGCACTCAGACTGTTTTCCATTCAGAATACACTCCCAATTTTTCCTAAAATTGCTAAAATGTTGTCGTTTTTAATTTGAATAATTCCTTCAGAGAGTCCCTTAAGAATACTAGTTACATCAGCCAAAAGATAATCGGATGGTATCGTGATATACATATTGGTGGGAATACGGTTAATATCCTCAACTTTTCTAATTTCTTCCAAGATTTCAATTTTAAAATCTCCGTTTTCAATAGCTACCAAGAATGCAGGAGGAGCATCAGTAATAAGAAATAAAATCCTTGCATCAGGTATTTCTCTCTTAAGAATTCCAAATTTTTTAAGAACCCATAAACCTGAATAAATAATTGCTGGAAACCCTGTATATAAAGAATTCATTTTTAATATCTAATTTTGTTTCTAAAATTTTATTTTAATTTTGCTTTATTATTTTTTTGATTTTTATCTTAATTAAAGTAAAAAAATGGATTGAATTGATTACAGCGTATTTTATTTTCTCTACTTGATTGTTTAGTTTTATTCCTAATTTTTCTTCCTTTTTATCTTGTATGGTTTTAAAAACTTGCAAAAAGGCATTTAGAAATAAGAATATGAATATGAAAATGTACATGTAAATGTATATGTAAATGTATATGTAAATGTAAATGAATAGTATTTGTAAATAATCTATTCCCATCTTCATAATTGGTTCTATGAAATAGTCCAATATTTTTTTCTCCCATAGACTTGAAGAAAGACTCGCAAATGTGCTTTCTAAATTATCCATATTCTTTTCTTATAATACAGTTATTATAATTAGGTCTTTTTATAAGTTAATTTGTTTTAGTTGCTCTTGTATTCGTAATTTCTTTTCTCCATACATATCATAAAACATTAAAAAGAAAATTCCCGCAATAATGCAAAGAATGCCACCGATCAGCCCACTATGAATTCTTACCCCTAAAACCGCAATGCCTACTTGGTACTCCGCAATTGGATCAAATCCAGTAAATACATGAATTGCTGCAATCGCTCCTGCTGCAATCATATAGGAAAATCTGAAAAAGAAATTCGTCACCCCTTGTAAAGTTGCCTCTTGATGTCTGCCTAAAGCAGCCGTAATTTCATCATAAGTATCAGAAATTATAGGCATAAGCAGAACTGCAGAAGCACCATATAAAAATCCCGCAATACTATAATAAATCACATATTCCAAAACAAATCTACCCCACATAAAAGGTAAAAAGGCGCAGCCAAGCAATATGTAGCCCATTCCAAACGTTTTAGCATGACCAATCTTTTTTCCAACCTTAATCCATACCGGAATAGAAACTAAAAACCCAAGAATAAAACCCATTTGAGAAATCATGCTTACACTAATATCTGCTCTTAATACATCCGTTATGAAGAGAAGAGTAGATAAATAATTTAAATTATAGGCCACGCTAAAACTTAAATAGGCAAATACATATACAAGAAAATTCTTATTTGTTACAGCAGTCTTTAAAACTTTTTTTAGCGAAACCGGATTTTTGGTTGATGTTTCACATCCAGAAATATATCGTTCAGTAAGAGCTTTAGGTTCAATCATTCCGGGAATAATTAATACACTGTTTGCAAGTAAGATGATTAATGCTACAAAGGCAGCTGTCGCATACGAACCTAGATTCCCTTGCTGAATGAATAGTGGAATTACTAATGCAGTTGCAACAAATGTGCCAAGTGTTGAAAATATTAACGCAGAAGCTCCGATTTTTCTCCGATCTGAATCAGTCCTAAAAATTGATACTGACGCAGCAGTGTAATTTGAATTAAAAATAGTGTAGAAAAGATCATATAAGCATACCACGATTACAAAATAAATGAAAATTGGCCAAGGTGTCGACGTAGCATCAACGCTTGGAGGAAAATAGATGAAAAAGAACATTATTGAG
The DNA here is from genome assembly GCA_008080765.1 of Promethearchaeota archaeon. Taxonomy (GTDB): domain Archaea; phylum Asgardarchaeota; class Lokiarchaeia; order Sigyniarchaeales; family SOKP01; genus TEKIR-8. The sequence continues at coordinate 34,195 of SHMU01000009.1, forward strand.
GTTCCAAAAGCTCCTGCAAGTATCCATATCGTTCTTAATCCAAACTTTCTGCTCCATGAACGTGGTTTCTCGGTAAAATAAGCCAATAGCGGGTCATTAATCGCATTCCATATGCTAAAAATTGTATAGGCTAAGGCAATCAGTATAACATTAAGCAATATTTCTTTTTCATAGAAATAGAATACAACTTGTCCAAAAAATGCTAAAAAAAAGCTATCCATAAACCATGCCGCAGAATAAGATAAAAATTTCCCTTTGGAATACTTTTGGCTATCTTCTAAACAGAATCCTTGTGTCGAATCGTTAGTTTCAGTCATTTTTTTTTATTAATTTTTATTCTGTTAAATGATATATAGTAGATATATTTTTAAATGTTTGGGATAGTATTTAAGTAGTTAAATGTTCACAATTATAAATATATAAATTTATATACATATTATATAAATATTAATAAAAAAGGTTTTAAAATGATATTTGAAGATAATGATATTCAACAAACCAAGGATCGTTTAAGTGCATGGTGGAATAACGAAGGATTAGACAGACCATGTATTGGTTTTAATTTTCCTTTTACAAATTCAAAAATTACCAGTGTAGATGAGATCACAGACTTTTTTATGTCTTTTTGCTTGGCAAAGAATCCAGATGGTATTAAAAGCTGCATGGACAAATTTGAAGAATTAAAAGAAAATTTATATGCAGGAGGAGAAAGTATCTATAGTTTTAGACCTAATTATGGTGCTGGCTCTTTGGCTGCTGTATTTGGAGTTGAACCCGAATATATGAAGGGTTCAGATAAATTTGGACCTTTAGCAGAAACAGTATGGTATCTTAAAGAAATGGCTCCCGATGAGGCAATAACCCTTTTAGAAGAGACCAAATTAGATAAAAATAATGAATGGTATTCACGATTCCTAAATATTGTTGAATACGCTGCAAAAAGAGCAGAGAAAGGAAATTATACTATTGCAATGATTGATTTAGGAGGTGTGCTTGACGTTCTATCCTCTTTATTAGGACCAAAAAATATTATACTGAATATGAAAAGAAATCCTGAGCTTATTGAAAATGCATGTACTCTTATCTTAGAAAAAGAGAAAAGAGTCTTTTCTGATCTTCAAACAATTATTGATAAGCATTCTCTAGGTTGTAATAGTTGGCTAAATTTATGGTGTCCTAAACATTATTATCCTGTTCAAAGTGACTTTAGTGCCATGTTATCCCCGAAGTGGTTCAAGAGATTTGCACTCCCATATATTAAGGAGCAGGCCGAGGATCTTGACTTTGCGGTATATCATCTTGATGGAGAAAATCAAATTGCTCATTTAAACGATCTCTTAAGCTTAGACTGTTTAGATGGGATTCAATGGGTACCCGGCGCAGGAAAAGAAATTACTTCCAGTATGCAATGGATGCCATTATATGAAAAAATTCAAGCTGCTGGAAAGAAAGTTATTCTTACCAATTTTGAAGACTCTACGATGATTCCTCTCTTCTATGAAAAATTAGATCCCGATCTTCTCTATATATCAAGATTTTTTTTAGATCGTTTTAGAGCAGAATTTTATCTTCCCGAATTTATCGGTGGCAAGGGCGGAAAAGGCAATTTTCGAAAATTCAAAAGAGAAAGAAAAAAAGAAATTAAAATGGAATAAAATTAGAAAAATACATCAGTAACCTTAAAGCCAATGCATATAAATTTTAATATATCCTTTTTATTATAAATTAAGGAAATAATTCACAAGTTTATCAGATATTGTAATGAAATTCATCTTGTAAAATACTGATCAGAAAATTTGAATTAAGTAGAACTGAGGGTATCAAAATGGAAGAAATTAAAAATAAATTAAATCAAAAAATTCAAGTTTTAAAATTGTTAAATACAGTAACACGTTTGAGAATTATTTTAGTCCTTATGGTGTATGGAAAGCAAAGTCTTGCTCAATTAAGGGATAAGACAGGGAAAACGAAGGCAACCATCACCAATCATATCAAAAAATTTGAAAATTTAGGAATCATTAACACCTCAAGAAAAGATGCGAAAGGATCAATTGATGCAAAAGTATATGAATTAATTCCGGGTTTCATAGATCTCATTAAACTCAATCCAGAAGATATTAATTTGCTTTCAGAGGAAGAACAAAAGATCGTGCTTAAGTTCTTTATTTTACGGGATAAGTGGATGTTTGAAATGATGAGAAATATATTTCAACTGCTTACTCTTTATTATTCCGAATTAAAAAATCAGGACATAGATTTTGAGTCTAAAGAAACTGTGGAATCAGATTTCGAAAAAAAAGAAGAATCTGACTCTAAGAAAGATGATTTATTTGATTTTAAAAATCTTGAAGAATTTAAGAATCATTATTTTGAATCTATTGCGAAATATCAAATTCTCTTCTTAAATGAGGGAGCGAAACGATACTATGATGCTCTGCTTATGGAAAGTAAAACCAAATTACATGAAAAAATTAAAAAAGATGATGACCTAATAAATGACTATAAACGTCCCTATTTAGTATTTGATACGATGATACCTTTGGAAAATATCCTAAGATTTGATCCCGAAACGCGACAATTTATCCGATTTTTTAAGGTTTTTGATAAATAGAACCCCGGGAATTATTATTAAAATGCTAAACTTTCTTATTTATTTTGTATTGGATTAAATTATCATTTTTTAAGCTATTTCTGATGATTTAATCGGCATTTGATTTCAACATTTAGTTCTTTATATATGCAGTCAAACATTTAAATAGTATCAATATTTAATATATCTTAGGTTAAAATTGGTTATACAGAAAATGTGATGTTCATTTAGTTCAATTAAAGATTTGAACATTAGGAGCAGTATTAACCATTTTATTAAAGTCAAAACATGCATATATTTTCAATATTATAATCTATGAGTTAGAATGGATTCAAAAATTTAAGTGAACTACCCTCGCCTGAAGGCGAAGGCTCTGTGTGTCTACGGAGCTCTTAGTTCACCAGACTGAGCATGGAGAGATTCATGCTACGATGGATCGGTCATGAAACCTTCGGTTGCCGCCAAGCCCTTGCACCAGACTGTTGCTCTGCAATCGATGGTTAATAGCCCCGAAGGGTAGGGGTAGTGGCATCGGTTTAACAAGCCTTTCCATCATTGTCGAGGTGAAGTCGGATTCCTTACCTGCTCATGCGGCATGGATACGCACTACTCGATGAAGCCCCTTTGCGTGAAAACGGGCGGAGGAAGATTTACTCGAGGGAGTATACACTTCACGCAAAACGTCTGATTCCTCTCCCCCTTAAAAGGGGAGTGTTCTCAGACTAAATTTATAAAATAAGAACAGAAATTAATAAATAATAATAAAATGGAGGTTAAATAATGGAATTTGAAAAACTTACTGAACTCTTAATCGAGTTAGAAGTTGATGATATTGAGGCAGCCGTAAAAGAGGCATTAGACGAGGGAAAGGACCCATTTAAAGTGCTAAATGCACTTACCAAGGGAATGGATGAAGTGGGACGGCGCTATGAAGCAAAAGAATATTATCTAACTGAACTGGTATTAGCAGGAGAAACAATGAAAGAAGCTTTCAAAGTATTAAAGCCCGCCTTAGCAGCTCAAGAAAACATAGAGAGCAAACCCAAAGTTATTTTAGCGACAGTTAAAGGTGACAATCACGATATCGGTAAAAATATTCTGGGCTCATTATTGTTGAGCTCCGGATTTGAAATCTACGACTTAGGTATGGATGTTGATGAGAATACTATTGTTGATAAAGTGAAAGAGACAGGTGCACAAATAGTTGCGCTAAGTTCTTTGCTCACGATGACCGTGGAACAAATCGAGGTGGTACATGAAGCCCTTCAAGAAGCCAATCTTCGTGATAAAGTTAAATTAATTGTTGGCGGAGCTCCCTTAAACGAAGATCTTGCGAAAAAATTGGGTGCAGACGATTTTGCCGAAGATGCTGTAGAGGGTGTAAATCACATAAAAGCACTGGCTCAATAAGTTTGAGTAGTTCTTAAATGATGCTCTACCTCTCTATTAATATAATTTTATACAATCTTTTTTGCAAAAATTAAAATCAATATCAAATTTAAAAAATATTATGAGAAAAAATGGATGCTCAAGAAAGAGTGCTAAAAGCAATTAACCATGAAGAACCGGATAAAGTACCCGCATTTGAAAGTACCATTACAAATAATGGATTAAAGAAATATTATGGGATTGAAATTGAAAAAAGTGAGATTCAGCTCTATAAAAGCTTGAGCAAACTCGGGAAGAAAGGTGATAGACTCCTTCAAAAAGGCTATTGCAATAAAAATATAGTTAAATCCGTTATGCGAAATTTCTATGAATTCTGCAAAAGAGCTCACCTAGATCTTGTTCTGAGCATGGGGGCTCTGTTTAATAGGAAATTGTTAGAGAATGGAGAAGGATTTATCGATGAATTTGGTCGTATTATGAAATTTGAATCATACGTTGATAAAAATGGAATTGAAACTGTAATTGTAGGATATCATGGAAGTGTAATTAATTCTTTCGAAGATTATGAATCGTGGGAACAACCCGATCCCAATTGGGAAGCGAGACTAATTAATTTCGAAGCGGGAAGGGAAGTCCAAGAAGAGATGAATAATAGGGTATTTTCTATTCCTGCCATCAGCGCATTAATGGAAGTCACATGGGAGTCTTTTGGCTTAGAAAACTTTTCTAAGCTTTTTGCGCGGTCGGCTCAAATTAAAAAAGTTTTTGATGATCGCGGCAAATTTACTCTAGAATTAGTGAAAATCCTAGCGGAGCATGATGCAAAGATTATTTTGCTCTGGGATGATTATGGGTATAAAAATGGCTTATTCATGAGTCCCAGAAATTATCGGAAGTATGTGTTTCCCTGGATTAAACGCATCTGTGATGCCGCCCATAGGATGGATTGTAAAATTATGCTTCATTCGGATGGGGACTTAACGGAGATTCTTGATGACATTGTTAATAGCGGTGTTGACGTTTTAAATCCGATTGAACCGACCACTGCAAATCCTGATTATACGATTTGCAACTTAAAAGAAAAATATGGAGATAAATTAACCTTATCGGGAAATATATCACCCATGCTTCTTGCATCAGGACCAATCCAAGAAATCATATCTTATTCAAAAAGATTAATCAAAGAAATTGCTCCTGGTGGAGGGTTTCTATTCGGCTCTGGACACAGCATAAATCCCGCAATCCCTCCCCAACATTATGAAGCAATGCAGCAGATAAAAGAACAATATGGTAGTTATCCAATAGACCACAATTTTTAACTTCTTAATTTTTTCATTTTTTCATTTTTTCATTTTTTCATTTTTTCATTTTTTCATTTTTTCAACTTTTCAACTTTTCAACTTTTCAACTTATCTATTTTTTTATGATAAAATGGCTTAAAAATAATAAATTCATACATATTTCATCTAAAATGTTTTTCAATGGCACTTTAAAATTTCAATATTTTTTCAAATCATTATTCTATTAAACTCAATAAACTACCTGGATACAAATTTATAGTTGTTTAAAATTAAAAAATACGGAAATAAGGAAAAAAATATAGTTTTTTAAGAGGATCTTTATGAATTAAAGAATTTGCAGAGATTATGGAATAAAATGGTTAATAGAAAATATTGAAATATTTCCTATCTATCAAATATTAAGGATTTTTTTCTTTTTCATTATAATTTGATTATTTGTGAGTATTAGACTTATCTCATTTCGATTTATCTGATCGTGGATTTCCTAATTCTTTAATATATTTATCCCGTCTTTCTGCATGAATTTTAAGCAGTTCACCTTTCATTTCCTTGACGATATCTCCAGTTAAAGGGTAACCAAGTGTCCATATAATAAATCCTAAAAGTGCTACTAGCCCCGGGATGAGCCCAATTGCGATACTTACTCCCAGAAACGCATTAAACGCTCCCATAGTCGGTTGGAGCTTATCTCCAACATAGACTAATCCAAATAACGTCATGAGGGTAGTCGGTGTGATAAAGGCGAGACTTATCATAGGTTTACTGATTAGAGGTCCAATACCCGCATATAACCCTTCTCTACGTTCTCCTGAAATCTTCCACAAGTCATAATCAATAGTATCTGCCCACATAGGATAATGAAGAATGAAATCTCCAGAATAGGCAAGAAAAACTATGGAGATTCCTATACAGACTAAATACCATAACCCGGTAAATGAAAATGCAAACGAAAGTAAAAATCCGAGAGCTAACACTCCTTGGTAAAAACTAAGTGCTGTTTTAATGGAATATATATTGGCAAGTCGTAGTTCAATAATTGCGCCGACGATAAGACAAATTAATGGTGGAATCCAGAAAATTAACATTTCTATCCCAGAATTCATCATCGGTGAAATTACCCATGTAAGAAAGAAAGGAAGTGTTGCCATACTCACATTTATTATGTATACGCTTACACCATCATATATCATATAGATAAGATAGGATTTGTTTTTAAATGCTGATTTCACAGCTTTTTTCAAGGGAGTAGGTTTCTCTGGAATGTGCTCAGGATGCTCTCTGACAACATATGCTGCGAAAAGATAAGGAACTAAACCAAAAATTGCAATCCCAATCACTAAAAATTGAAATATTCTTATTGACTCCACTGTGGGATTCACCAAAAAAGCTAATGGCAAGAAAAATCCCAGCATAACTCCTGGTAAGGTAAATAATGTTGAATATATTTGAATCTTTTCCCTCTCCTTTTGGTCTAACGTCATTTGAGGCAAAAGTGCAACGTGGGCACCAAGCACAAGGGTAAACATGGAATCATATGCTATTTGGCTTACCATATACCATACAAATAACCAGACTTGGGAACCCAGTGTTTGAGTTCCTCGAAACGCCTCTGGTGGGAAAAAAACCATAGCAAATGCGATACTAAAAAGGGGTGCCCCATATTTGATATAGGGAATATATCTTTGAATTTCACCCCGCTTTTTATTGTAAAATCTAGTATTATTAATTTTATGACCAAATAGTGGGTCATTTGCGGCGTTCCATATCATATAGGCAATTTGGCCAATGATAATCCATACGTTTTGTAGCCCCATCCACGCATAATAAAAAGCTTGTATTAAACCCATAACGGAATGGTAAAACGTTCCGGGCATTGTAGCAAAGGCATACGCAAGTTTTTCCTTTACAGGGACATATTCATAATTATTATCATCTGCTTTCGTAGTACTCATAATTGTGTTATAAAAATTTTTTTTAAATTTTTCTAAACTATTTTAATATAATATTAAACGTTAGATAATTTAAATTATATACCTATCTTTGTGCTATGAGTTAAATGTGAGTCACATTTGTAGTAATTCAATCACAATAGCACAATTAAGAAGCAATTCTAATTAAGATCTACAATAGTATAAAAACATTTTATATTCTGCGTATGAAAAAATAAAAAAGCGTAAAGCTTAAAAGGTAAAATTTCTCAACTAACTTAAACTATATATAAATATGTATACTATTGTTAGGGGTTTATTTATAAATGAATATGAGCGAATATGTTATGATAAAATGTCCCATTTGTCATATGGAAAAGAAAGTAGAAATACCAACTAATCTTATTGACGAAGCAGCCCATCTTACGGCGGTGCTCATACCAAAAAGTATTGTCTGCGAGCATACATTTCATGCCTTTGTAGATAAGAATTTTGCCGTTCGCGGCTATCAGAAAACGGATTTTGAGCTTCCTATAAATATCCAAGAGGAGAAGATTGAAGAAACAACCTTGTTAGAATCGGAGTTAAATGATTTTGAGAATCTGAAATGGAATATTTCTCCTAAAAATTTAAAATATATTTTTAGGGGGATAATGTTCAATAAACCTACTGTATTCATCCTCCCAGATTCCAGAAGTGAATTAAAAGAAATTGTGGAGAGAACCATTAACTTCCTCTTCAATGATACCTTCAAGCATAACCTCACCATTCTCTTAAAATCGAATTATAAGAAAATAAAAAGTGATTTTAAGAATTACTTGGTGATAGGGTGGGAAAAAATTCTTAGAGACAAAGATAAGATAATGAATGATCAAGATATGGAAGTAGAAGAAAAAATAGTCAGAGCCTTCTTTCGCAATGCCTCAAAAACAGATGCAATTATTAATTTAGAATTTGAAATCAGGAATATCTACAAGATAAGTCAAAATGTAATATCCATTATTGAAAATTTGGAGAAAGACAAAGATATCGATATTATGACGCTAAAAGACCGCTTAAGGGTGCAATTCTCACTAGACCTTGATATTCAATATCTCAGATATATTTTAACCATCGTCCGATATTATTTTAAAGTCTATGTTCCGGTAAATGATTCTAATGAAATTCAAGAGTTTTTAGATATTCTCTCAAGTTAAGTGATGCTCTGAACAATTACTAAACACAACAAATTCTTCTTTTCACTTCAGAAGCACTTCATTTTATCAAACTGAGAAAAAATATACGATAAAAGTACGATTGAAGCCTCCCCGCCCTAAAGGACGGGGATTCCCGCGAGTCCACTAAGCATTAGCTGACGGGCATATCTTAGGGCTGTTTGTCGCGGTAAACCCCTTCCACGTGCGTAGAAAGGATTCCTCCTTCAAGGAGGGTTGATGCGATAAGTCATCGGATGTCAAGAACTTTACCATGATATTCACGGCGGAATTTAAGTCCCTATCCATCTTATGACCGCATTCGCAAGTAATAGTACGCTCGGACAATGAACGCTTTACTCTTTTCCCGCATTTCGCACAGGTCTGTGTGGTGTATGATTCATCAATTCTTATTACTCTTTTGCCTATTTTTTGTGCTTTATAGGTTAAGAATTGGACAAATCTTCCCAACGAGCCCGTGTTTTGCATTGAATGATGAAGAGTCTTGTTCGATTTGTTTTGTCGGGGCGATTTGGTGGTTTTTTTCTTCCGTGCCATCGTTTTCACAGTGAGCTCTCCCACAATAATCGTGTTCGCTTTCG
>SHMU01000010.1 GCA_008080765.1 Promethearchaeota archaeon
ATTCATAATTGGAGGCACAACAAAAGATTTTTTTGGGTTGTCCACCTAGTGATATTTAGTCGGGAAACCCCCGTTTTATCCCCTTTATTGATAAATATTTGATTTTAAAAGAACTCAATTATCAATTTGAAGTAATGACAAATTTTGAGGTATAAATATTTAATGAAAAAAATAACTAAAAATAATTGGAAGAGAACTCCCGCTTAATAGTCAAAGTTTATATATCTGGATTGTTATTACTATCAAGGGTTTAGAGTCATATTTAAAGTTAAGTGGGGTAATGAGAATTGCAGTCGGTTTACAAACTAAAGGTCATTGCCATTGGTTCCTCCCTTCCCGCAAGAGAGTTTTTCTTCCGAAATTGTGTCCAAATTCGTGAGCGGTTCCCTTTAAACACCATGTATACCATTGGTTGCGAGATCCTGACTGCAAGTTGTTTTTATGATAATGCCAATTTTAATCTTACCATAAGCTTATGGAATATTAACCCTTCTCAACGATTTGCATGCCTTTCTAATTTATTCTATCGAGGCGCCTTTGGCGCACTTTTATTCATTGATCTTGATGAGGATTTTTCATTAATGGAATTAAAAGAAGTAATTGAACGTGTAAGAAAACGTTCGGGAAAAGAAATCCCTATTTTTTTAATTGTAAATGAACAAAGTTTCCATGCATCTATTGAATATGAGGTATTAACTCAGTTCATAGAAAAAGAAAATTTAGAAAGCTTTTTCTTTTTGCCACATCAAAAGGATTATATTCTCTTAGAATTAGGGAAAAAGGTACTTAAGGAACGAGGGATTGAGGTATGTTATAAAAAGAATCAGCCTCTATCTGATAAGGACAGAAAGGAGTACACCAAATTTGTAAAGGAATATAATATGTATATTAATTTTCTAAACAGATTCAATAAATGTCCTGTCTGCGGTAATATGAATCATTATAATTACTTAAACAGATTTTTCTACAGCACTGATGCAGAATCTAAGAAAATCAAGAAAGAGTTATTCCGAGTACTAGAAAAATCGAAGAAACTGCACAAAAAGGACTACCATCATATAAAATTTGGCATTCCGTGTTGTAACTGTTTTAGGAAATATTTTAATTAAGGTCTGCTGATCTTATTGCGTATTTACTACTTCTTTCACGATGTGTATGTCCAATTGAGTTTTGAGGGCAATTTTTGATTCAGAATGTCCTTCTCGAAATAGTCTTATAATGAGAGCTTCCATTGGTTCAGCAATTTCGATTATATAGTTATCTGGATCAAAAAATCGTAATGTTCTTTGTCCCCATGGTTCTTCTTTTAACCCGTGAATAAATTGAATGTCTTTATTTTTAAGTTTATTCCAAATCTCTTCTATATTTTTAGATTCAAAGTAAAGCTCTACATTTTTCCTAGTATTTTTCGCAGAATGATCATTTTTCTCTTGAAAGATAATTTCTTCAGCTCGTTGCTTATTCCAAAGAGAAAAAGCATCCTTAAATGAGATATTTTCTCCAAAATCATTCTCTAATTCCAAGAAAAACAAATTTTGGTAAAATTTTTTAGACGTATCTATATCTTGAACAAAAAGAACCGGCATAATATATTTAATTGATACCATATTAGTACTATAATCAGATCTATTTAATAAACCATTAGTATTAGTGAATAAAGATAAGTAGTATATTTTCTTAAGATCTAATGAGTGGATTTTAATTCTTTTTTGATAAATGGTTTCAATGATTTTCCCTTGTTCCAGTAAAACATAAATAAATCTTTTAACCAATTGACAAATGAGGGATGATTATCTATTAAGCATTGTCCGTAATTAATTGTAGTATCTCTGCTCAAAAATAAAATGCCTCCCTTTTCTGACACCACAAGCGAGAGGTGTAATTCTTCCAATATGCGAATATTTTCAAAGATATTTAATTTTTTATAAAAATTCGCGGGATTTTCAAACTTTTCTGACCATTCTCGAGGGATATTATAGGATTTTAATAATGATTTGTCAATTAGAGCTCGAATCTCTAAATCTTGATTATATACATTTTGCTCAACTATAGGAAGAAGAGATGTTTGAAACTGATCTGAGATGGCATATATAAACTGTTCTGAATTTTTCACTAAGTTTGACCACAGCTCTATATTTTGAAGCGTCTTGGTACTCAATTCTAATGTATGTAATTCTCCTAGCTGTAAGATTAGATATAAGGGAATTGAAGTGATGTCATGGGTATTGAAATATTCTTTGTGTTTTAAAGAAACTTCAAAAAGATCCAGAATCCAATAGAATATTTTTCCAATGTTTGAGATGGTATACTTTCCTTCCCTTGTTTTAATCACAAGGCTTTTTTCTCGAAGGCGTTTAAGATGCCGAGAAACTTCTGAACCGGAAATATGTAATTCTTTTTCAATTTCACTATGTTTTTTTTCACTTTTATAGAGACTCTTAAATACATCTATGCGATCTTGATTTGAGAATTCAAAAAAGAAATCTTTAGTTTCCATGAGTGTTTAACTCAAAAATTTTAATTTTCTATTTAAGATATAAACAAAATGGATTTAAATTCCTTCGCATTAATTCAAATTTTTTCGATCTATTTAAATTCTTTTGATCAATTTTTACTGGATTTAATTTTCTTAAGAATGATTATAGGATTTCTTTAAATAAAGTGGAGATATACTATATTTTGAGTTAACAATTATAAGATTTTTAAATAAAAACGTCAGAGGAATAAGAAAATTTGTCAGAAGAGTTAGAAAAAAGAGCTTTGAAATTACTTGCAAAAAATTTCGAATATAACCAAGCCTTACATATGGAAGCCCCTCAGATGGCGAAGCTTTTAGGCGTAAAAAATAAAGAGATCCAACCTGCTTTGAAAGCTCTTGGAGAAAAGGAATGGGCCAATCTTTATAGCGAAGGAGACACCGTAAAATTAGCAAAGATTTCGTGGAAAGGATTAAATGAAATTGGTGAGGTAAATTTGAAGTTTGGAATGGGAAAAAATGCCTATGATAATTATTGTGCAGAGGGATACCGCTAATGTTTGATTATATGCCGTGGTGGGATGAAGAAACCCGTCAATTTGCCGATGAAGTGGAAGCATTTGTAGATGCAGAATTAGTTCCACGTACTCAAGCGATGTTAGAACAAAATAAAGATCCCATGACCATACAATGGGATGCATCTAAACTCTGTGTAGAAAAAGGTTTCCATCCTTTAATGGTCTTAGCAGAAGAGGAATTTGGTGGGAGAGATAAAGGGTATGCAGGGTATACAATTTTAAATGAAGAAATTGGGCGCTCTAATATAAATGTAAACCCTCTGCTTACTAGTGTATTTGGCGCGGGACCAATTCATCTCTTTGGAACGAAAAAACAAAAAGAAAAATTCTTGAAACCTATTGTGAAGGGTGAAAAGTGGGCGAGTATCACAGTAACAGAACCCGATGTGGGAAATGATGCTGCGGGAATTCAGCTGGGTGCTGAGCAGGATGGGGATGAATGGGTATTAAATGGATGGAAACGATATATCACGTTAGGGTGCCTTTCTGATTATCATTTGGTATATGCAAATTCAGATCCGGACATGAGAAGCCTATATCGACATTTAACCGCGTTTATTGTTCCCCGAGAAACTCCCGGGATCACAACTGAAAAAGTGAATGAATTAATTGGAGATGTTGAAATGGCCAATTCAGTTCTGCGATATAAAGATGTCAGAGTCCCTAAAGAAAACATGATCCTTGATCCCGGTGATGGGTGGACAGTTATGACTTCAGCACTTAACATTGAACGTCTTGGAATCGCAAGTGTGGTGGGATCTACAAAAAATTTATTAGAAACTGCACGAGCTTATGGAAGACGTAGAGTGCAGTTTGGTCTACCAATTTCACGTTATAATGGTGTACAACTTAGAATGTCGAATATTAGTATGAAAATGCATCTTACTCGGGTTTATATTTATTACTTGGCTCATTTGTTAGATACCGGAGAGGCTGACATGTTCACATTTGCAATAAAATCATCTACCGCCAAGATTTTTGGAACTCAATCCTTAACCGAAAATGCTTTAGACGCGCTTTTTATCGTGGGAGGAGATGGCTATCTCCAAGAAACGGGTATCGGAGGCATTCTCAAGAATGGAGCCTTAATGCAAATTGCGGGAGGGTCTAATGATATTCTTAAACTATTTATTGGACGCCAAGAATTCAAACAGGATGTGGATGAACGTATGATTAATCCTTCTGTAAGAGGGCCTACAAAAGAAGAAGCAGATCAATTATGAAGAGGTAATAATAAATGGCAAAATATAAAGAAATTAAGTTTGAAGTTGAAGATGAGATTGGGTGGATAACAATTGACCGTCCAGAAAGAAGAAACGCTTTATCAAGGGATGTATGGGCAAGTATTGGTCAAGTACTAATGGATACGTGGGATGATATTGGTGTTAGAGTTATCATTCTTACGGGAAATGATGAAAAAGTTAAGGGAAAGGCAGCATTCTCGGCGGGACTCGATATTAAAGAGATGTCATCGACCGGATTTAAAAATTTAGGGGATTTTCTTGGAATTTTACTTGACCCTTGCGAATTAATGGCTCGATATCCAAAACCCTTGATTGCTATGATAAACGGGTACGCCTATGCGGGAGGGTTGGAATTAACTTTGTGGTGTGATTGTGCAATTGCTGCAGATGATGCAGTTATGGGGTTCTGGGAAAATCGAAGAGGGCTTGCCAGCGGTGTAGCCTTTTTGTTATTGCCTGAATTAATTGGGATGCGTCATACTAAAGAATTATTACTTACCGGTAAAATCATTTCAGCTGATGAGGCTTTTCGAATGGGATTAGTCAATAAAGTAGTGCCCCACGATCAATTACGACACGCAACCAAGGAGATGGCGAATGAAATGAAAAAGGTTGCACCATTAAGCCATAAATGGACGAAACAATGGTTTCAAAAAGGATATCATTACACGAGAACAAGAGCAATTGGGTCGCTCTGGGAGCCCTTCCAGGATCTTTTCCATAGTGAAGATGTGATAGAGGGATTCACTGCATTTATGGAAGGAAACCGAGAACCTAAATGGAAAGGAAAATAAGACTATGAATTGGATTATAATCAAAAATTTTTTTTTTAGATTTAATTTGTTAATGAATTTAAAATAGAGAATATGGAGGAAAAAAAAATGGCTAATGAAGAATTAGTAGATGGAATCAAAAAAATGGTAAGCAAGTTGGATGATCCGGATATGGCAGAACGATTTGAAGGATTTGAAAAAGTATTACAGTTTAAATTCAACGATACGGAAAATTACTATCTAATTTTTAAAGATAGTAAATGTGAAATTAAGGAAGGTGACACGGATGAACCTGATATTACCATCACAACTGATAGTCAAGTTATCATTGATATCATGGATGGAGAATTATCACCTACGAAAGCTTTTATGGGGGGTAAGTTGAAGGCAAAAGGACCAATGAAGGACATGCTAAAGCTCCAAATGTTGATGAAGTGAATATAATTTTAATTTTTTTATTTATTTTTTTTATGTTTTTTGTTAAAAAGAAAGAAGGAAGGGTGTAAATAAGATGGATTTTAAATATTTGTTATGGAAAATTGAAAAAAATATTGCCACAATCACGTTTAATCGACAAGATAAGCTTAATGCGATTAATGGATTAATGTTTGATGAGATTTATGAGGCATTAGAAGAAATAGCACAAAATGAGGAGATACGTGCGGCAATTATAACAGGGAAAGGACGAGCCTTTTCGACGGGTGGTGATTTTAATCAAGCCAGTCAAGGGATGGCAGGAGATGTGGAGGATGTGGAAGATGGAGGGAAAATGCAATCCGGAGAGGCAGAAATTGATGTAGCGCAGAAAAGAATTGTGTTAGCAATGCAAAAAACTCCCAAACCGTTGATAGCTGCTATCAATGGATTAGCTTTGGGAGGGGGCTTGAATATTGCAATAAATTGTGATCTCATGTATGCAAAAGAAAGCGCCGAATTAGGAACATTTTTTATTAAAAGAGCCTTAATACCCGAAATGTCCTCCACATTTCAATTACCACGGATTGTAGGGATTCATAAAGCAAAAGAGCTAATTTTTTTGGGTGATAGATTCAGTGCTAACGAAGCATATCGAATAGGTTTGTTAAATGGGGTATTTTCCGATGATATTTTTATGGATGAAGTTTATAAAATTGCCGAACGGCTTGCGAAAGGACCTACCTACTCAATAGGATTAGCGAAATTAGCAATTAATAAGATATTAGAGCCACAAATAATTGAGGCTTGCAGAAACGAATCAGATGCTCTTTTTAAATGTTTTGACTCCTTTGATTTTACCGAAGGATTAATGGCTTTTTTTGAAAAACGAGAACCAAAATTTTTAGGAAGATGAACAATGGGGTGAGAAAAATATCGAAAAGTTAGGAATAAAAAACTTAAAACTAATATCTTTAATTGGGGGATTGTATGAAATCCTTTTTGGAATCTTAATGATGGTTTTTATTTTCCCTTTATTAAGCCTTTTAGGATTAAAGGTAGAAAACATAGAGCTACCGATATTTCATCAAACAGCAGGATTATTAGCAATAATTTTAGGTTCAATTCTCTTGTTTTCATCCTTTAATGTAGAAAAATATCTCCTTAACTTAATTCTAATTATCTATCTTAGATTTGCAATTCAGCTTATATTAATTCTAAATATGTTTTTAATCCCACAGATTGCACTAGGTCTCTTATTTTTTGGATTAATTGATCTTGTGTTCGCACTCATTACTATCTATTTAATAAAACATAATAATCTTTCAATGAACCTCTTAAAAATTATTAAATGAGGAAACATATAAAAAATGTCAAAAGTGAAGAATATAATAATTAATGCTTTAAATGAGAATAGATCCTTTTTAATGGAGCATGAAAGTAAGGAACTTGTTTCAGCATATGATATTCCTGTAGGAAAATATAAACTCGTCAATTCTAAACAGGAAGCTATTGAATTTGCCAATGAGATTGGATTTCCCATTGTTGTAAAAGTAATGAGTCCTGATATCCTCCATAAAACTGAAGCAGGGGTAGTAAAATTAAACATATCCTCCGACTTAGAACTGGAAATCGCATATACTGAAGTTTTAAAGAATGCACTACAATATAATTCAAATGCTCGAATTTCAGGAGTAAATATTCAAAATATGGCACAAGAAGGCATCGTCGAAATTATTATTGGGGGAATGCGCGATGCCAATTTCGGCTCCATTCTCATGTTTGGATTGGGAGGTATTTTCGTTGAGATTTTCAAGGATGTAGTATATCGAGTATGCCCCATCGATAAGGATGAGGTAGAACGGATGATTAAAGCCATTAAAGCCTTTCCTTTATTGAATGGCTATCGCGGACATAAATTAGCAGACATCACTAAGATACAAGAGTGTATCTTAAATTGTTGTAAGCTTCTAATGGAAAATCCCGAAATTAAGGAGCTCGATTTAAATCCCATCATCGCATTTGAAGAAGGGAGGGGTATTATGGTGGTAGATGCACGAATAATTTTGGAGGAGGATATAACGCATGAGTAAACTTGAAGAGCTAGAAGGATTTTTCAGCCCGAAAGTGGTTGGGTTTTACGGAGTATCAAACGTTATGCAAAAATTTGGTACTTTACATTTAACAAATCTTTTATCTGCAGGATATCAAGGAAAAGTTATTCCCATACATCCCAAAGAAGAGGAGATTATTGGATTTAAAGCATATCAAAATATCAAAGAAGTACCCGAGAAGGTTGATTTAGTGGTGATTGCAACACCAACCGAATACATCAACGACATCTTAGAAGAATGCGGACAAAAAGGAGTATCACATGCAATTGTACTCTCCGGAGGTTTTTTAGAGGTAGGAAATGAAAAAGGACAAGAACGAATGAAAACTATTGCCGATACCTATGGAATGAAAATTATGGGTCCTAATTGTTCTGGAGAAGTAGTGACTCCTGATATAAATATTACCCATGTTCCATGGCCTCCACGAGAGGGAGGTGCCGCAATTATTTCTCAGTCGGGTACCTATGCTGTACAACCCCTCATTGCAATTAGTTCAAAAATCGGATTAGGAATATCTAAAATTATTTCGGTGGGAAATGAGGTAAATACCGATTTAGTCGACTATTTAGAAGCGATGGAGGAGGATCAAAAAACGACCACGATTGGAATCTATTTTGAGGCGGTTCGTAGGGGGAAAGAGTTCATAGAAGCTGTTGAACGCATCAATAAGAAAAAACCTATTGTCATCATTCCGATTGGACAGACCGAGGCGGGAACACGATCGGCAAAATCTCATACCGCTGCTATAACGTCCCCCGGCTTTATTATTGATTCTATATGTGAGCAAACAGGAGCAATTAAAGTTAAAAATAGTATTGAAATGCTAAATCTCTTAAACGGATTCGATTCTTTGCCACTCCCGAAGGGTAATAGAGTGGGCATTCTTACTATGGGAGGTGGACCGGGAACCTTAATGAGTGATCTATTTGAAAGTAATGGGATGAAAGTACCTATTCTGAGCAATAAAATGCAAGAAAAGTTGAAGCCTTGGATGCCAGAGACCGCGTCTACAATGAATCCCATCGATTTGACTTATTCGGACGACATGCAAAATTATTTAAATGTACTTCCCGATCTTCTTTTAAAAAGTGATGAGATTGATTCATTAATTATCTACGGATTAATGGGTTCGGAATATCATAAAAATCTGGTAAATGTTCCTGAGAGTATAAAAGAAAATCCAAGTATTGTTACAATGAGGAATTTTGGCGAGATGATGCACGATTTTTTCATCGCCATTTTCGATGAATTGATTAAATATAAACAGAAATACGATAAACCAATCATTTTAACCTGCTATAATACCAGAGAAGAAAGGTTCGTAGCATATCTACAAGATCACGGCATCCCAGTATATTATCCGGAAGAAGGTGTGTGGGCATTAATTCGAATGTGGCAATACGCTCATTTTTTAAAGGAAAAAGGAATAAAATAATCACATGCCATAATTTAATTATTTTCTAATTTTCTAATTTTCTAATTTTCTAATTTTCTAATTTTCTAATTTTAGAGAGGAGAGTCGATTAAACTTAACATTCTCCAATTTAAAAAAAGTTATGAGATAAATTTTTCTAGGCGCGTTCTAATTTCTCTTAATACGTATTTTCTAAACCTTTCAGAAGTTAATACATCACTTTCAATGATGATGGGTTCTTCAATTTTGTTCCGAACTCGCAAAAAGGACTCAATATTAGCGGCTCCAAAAAACACTCCAAACATATAATAGAAGAACTCAGTTAGCTCAGAATCATCAATCCCTTGAATTTTAAATGTGTCTTTAAGAGCATTTATTCCATGTTCCATTAAATATAATGGTTCATATGAATTGTCTTTCTGCTCTTTTTTATTGGATTTTGGTGGGGGGACCAGATACATCATCTGAAAACGTTTGTAATCGTTTGCAGCAAATTCTAAAAAATATTCCGCCCATTTCACTCCTAAATCCACAATTGATCCTTTATGTTTTTTGATCAATTCTTCTGTATCTTGGTAGTATTGTCTCAAATATTTAGTACGAATTGCAGTCCAGAGCTCTTTTTTACTTTTTACATAATTGTATATATTTGGCTCGGACATATTTAGTTTTTTAGCCAAAGCATGCATGCTAAATCCATAAGGGCCGCGCTTTACGAATAATTCCTTACCTTTTTCAATTATTTCTTCAAATTGTTGCGCTTTTTCTTTTTCTGATCGTGCTCTTGTTTTTCTCATAATTAGTTCACATTTGATAAGATATGTTTTATTTACTTTAGAACCTATAGATTTTATTATTTCCTCTTTAAATTAAATCTTTTTTGGCATATTTTCCTATTTTATAGATATCTTTAAATATAAGTTATTAATAATAATTAATTAAATTATTAATAATAATTTAACTCGATTATTTATCATTTAGAGATGATTTAAATGACATTAAAAGGAATATTTGGGAGAAAGCTAATTTCTGAGAAAGGAGAGATATATACCAAGTTGCGAGAACTCGTAAGTCCGAAAATTTCACTTGAACTTCCCGAACATGAAGTAACCAACAAACTTCTCATAAACATGTTTCCCCAAGATGAGGCATTTTTAGTCATTAATGGATTTAAAAAGACTATTCGACCCACTTCTGCTCGAAAAATTAGAAAAAGAACTCAACTCTCCAAAACGCTAGTTAAAAGCCTTCTGAATAAAATGGTTTATGCGGGCAAATTAATCAAATATGGTCCTTTTTATATCATGTTACCCTACATTCCGGGAGGATTTGAGTTTTATTTCACGACAGGACGAGATGATCCTGAACGTATGAAAAAGGTGGCAGAGGCTCATGATGAATTGTTCAATTTAGGATATCCTTTAGGGTTAAGTAAAATGAAGCCACCCATTTATAGAGTAATTTCAACTATTCAACCAACTAATGATACCATTGAAATTAATAAATCAGTAGATGTGGAACATCAAGTTCTTCCTTACGAAGTATTAAAAGAGTATCTTGCCGAAAAAAAAGATTTTGCCGTAGTGGCTTGTAGCTGTAGAACGGCAGCTGAAATGGCAGGTCATCCTTGCGAACGAACCGCGGAAAATTTCTGCATCACGGCGGGAATATTGGCACGATATTCTATTAAAACGGGTGTGGGAAGAGAAGTAACTTTAGAAGAACTTATGGATGTTATGCAACGAGCAGAAAAAGAAGGTCTTGTTCATCAAACCATCAATATTAAAAAGAATTCGGGATTCATCTGCAATTGCTGTCCTTGTTGTTGTGGGTTTTTAAAATCAGTAAAAAAATTAGATAATTATGGAGCCATCATCAAATCTAACTTCGATCCCAGTATAGATCAACAGAAATGTGTTTCTTGTAGCATTTGTCAAGAAATTTGTCCTATGGATGCAATTTTAAAGACGAATGGAGCCCAACAAGATTCAAAAGAGCAAAAAATAAAGATTAATAAAGATCTATGCATTGGATGTGGATTATGTGCATCTCATTGTCCCCATGGTGCAATATCCTTAGATAAAGTAAGAGGCTATGAGCCAATTAAAGGTCTGTTAAAGTATCTTAGAAAAGTAGAGAAGGAAAACTAAAATCCCTTGAAATCATTAATAATTGAATTTAAAGGTAGGATTTCTTACCGGTGAGTTTGGTAATTTCAATTTTAATTATAGCAATTTTTTTTAGCCCATATTCTTTAAACATATAATTATTTTTTCCCGTATAATGTTGCATTATAATATTTAATGCCTTTATTTTTTCATCTAAAGAATTGATAAAGGTTGCTATCCCAAATCCAATTACACTTTGATATTGAGCACTAAACTGGCAAGGATCTTTTGCTGTCTGTAATTGAAAATCTAAATCAATTTCAAAACACACCTTATCATTTTTTTTTAGAATCTCCATTTTTTTTCCCTCCTTTGCCGAATGAATGTATAAACAATTATCTTGAATTCCAAAATTAACAGGCACGATATAAGGGATATTGTTATCTGAAAGGGCTAGCCTGCATACTTGTGCTTTATTAAGCAAAGCCGTAAGAATCATCTTGTCAGTAATCTCTTTATCTTTTCTTCTCATTAAAATGAATAGTAAAAGTGTTTCTATCGATACAATTAATATAAAAAAGAAAGAGAAAATTATCTATTAGAAAGTGCTTCTTTTAAGATTTTTTGATTGCTCTCGGGATAATATTGAGCATAATTTGTAATTTTTTCTTCATCGACATGTGGCATGAATTTTACAATATCCACGATAATTTTTTGAGAGTGTATACCGTTATATTTCCATAAATAGATGAAATCCATTACTGTTTTCTCAAAATCAGAAAAACGTACTTTTTGATGTTCAACTCCGAAGGAAAAAAGGGAGTGTTTTAATTTAATGAATTTAAATTTTCTATTTGCAATAAGAATGGGTTTTCCTTTAAAAAGCCGATTGGTCATAATATAGAAGATTTCCTCATCCTTATTTTGGTTTTGTTTAATATTCACGCCGTTCAATTTAAGTGCGGTATAAAGGCCATAATACCAATCCTTTATGCCCCTTAGCTTTAAGCCCCTTCCTACTAATTCAAGGAGAGAATATTTTAATTTCTTAGCTTCTATTTCATCCGGCGTCTTCACATAATAGATACCCTCAAAAATCTTAACAAGATAACCTTGTAATAATAAGAAGTTAATAACATTCTGATAATTATAATATAACTGTCGGGAATATTTCTTAATCTCCTCAGCGGTAGTAAATTCTGAGGAACCTTCTTCTTGCAGTTTGTTTAAAACTCGAATCATGGACATAGTGGAAGTTAGACCTTATTTCTATAAAGAGTATTATACCCAATTTTATGGGATCAAGTTAATTTCAAGTATGATAATATAGGATAATTTTTATGTTTATCTAAAAAGTATTATAAGTTCATAATTCAATATAAATAATACCATTAGAATTAGTGTGTCAAAATCGAAAATCATAACCATTTAGGATAATGTGAAAAATAAAAGAAATATTCATTTATGTGTAGAGCAGAATTTATATTTCCTATAGATTTGTTTCTGTTTTAATCGCTTTTTCATTATAGATCGTTATAATTCTAGATGGGATGATGTTAAAAAAGGATGATAGTTCTCTAAAATAGATTAGTTTAGGAAAACCAATATTCGCATGAAGATAAAGAAGATGAGTTGTACCACCACGAACCAAGGACTATGGGGGCTATCCTCAAGTCTGAGTCGTTCTTCTTTCGGAATTGCAAGATACGTTATCGCAAAAACGAAGGAAATAGTAAACCATGCAATATAATTTTGAAGAGGAACATTGAAGGGATCGCTGGTTAATGTCCATATCCAATAGTTCAAGCCAATTGCGGCGGGTTCCATCACATAATCAAAAAGGGTTGCAAAAACTCCCACGAATCCCGAAATAAGGAGGGCTCTAGGGAGTCTCTTCATATGAACTTTAAGCAGTTTTTCCACGAGCCATTCAGAGAATAATACTAATGAAAAGATGATAATCACCCAATTTAAACCGATTATTACTGGTACTTCAAACAACATGGGCCCCAGTACATTGCCATAATAATACGGTCCAAATACCAGAGAATATGCAACACCGAGCACTTCCAGAGTGAAAGTAATTAAATAGGCAATAAGAATCCAGAAAATTACATATTTTTTATTATAACTTTTATGAATTGCCCAAAGTCCCGAAATCAAAAGTACATAAGGAGTCAGAATAATCATTAGTGGATAACTAGATTCTGAAAAATGGCTGATGATTCCCACTGTAAAAAAAATCGATAAGATGAGTACTTGAAATCTCCAATCTAACAATATTGATTTAATTATGGTTTTTATATCAGTTTTTGGTTTATTAACTTCATTCATTTCATTCATCTCATTCATAGTTTAATCACTTGAAAATTTTTCTATAAGATGGGCACATATTTTACCCGATAAGATTACGAGCGGCATCCCACCTCCAGGATGGGCAGATCCTCCGCAAAAGTAGAGACCTTTTATATTTTTGCTTCTGTTACGATGACGCATAAAAGCGGAGGTTTTTGTATTGGAGCTAATTCCATACAGACTTCCATAGGTGGAACCTGTTCGCCTTTCAATATCGGGAGGGGTGAGGATACCTTCTGTGACGATATGTGGTTCTATATCCGTTTTTAAGCGCTTGGATAAAAGAGTAATAGTAGAATTTCGCGCATCAGAAACTAATTCATCCCAATTTTGACTATAATTTGCTGGAGCGTTAAGAAGCACAAACCAATTTTCACATCCTTCAGGTGCATCAGTGGGTGTTAATTTAGACGTAATATTGACATACACAGTGGGTTCTTTTGGCATCGTGTTTTTCTTGAAGATCGCTTGAAATTCGGCAGGATAATCTGATGAAAAAAAAATGTTATTTACGGAAAGCTCCTCAAAAGAGCGATTGATACCCCAATAAAACACTATCCCGCTCGAGCTAGGTTCCAATTTTTTATATCTTTTTGCTTGCTTTAGGGTTGGTAATTCAAGAAGTGTATTGTAAGTAGCAAGCACATCAGTATCAGAAACAACTACATCATAGTCTTTATCTTCAGATTTGACTGTAATCCCACAAATTTTTTTTTTATGGAGATTAATTTTTTCAACTCTTTGATTAAAAAAAAATTTTACTCCTAAGTCTTCTGAAGCTTTATGAAGTTTTTTGGGAATTTCATAAATACCCTCTTTGATCCCATACCCACCACCTATATATTCAACAAATGGGATAATAATCATGGTTGCAGGGGTTTGATAAGGGCTTGAGCCGTTATAGGTTGCATATCTGTTAAAAATTTGCACAATGCGAGGATCTTTGAAATACTTCTCATTGATTTCATTTAATGTACTAAAGGGATGGATGCCCACAAATCGGATGAGCTTTGAAAGGGTAGAGGGTTTCAACAACGTTCGAGTTTCATGGATCGGTTGAGTGAGAAACAGTTTGCCACCTAATTTATGTGATTTTTCCGCTACTTTCAAATATTTTTTCAAAGCTTTTTGACTTCCCGCTGCGACTCTTTCCAATTCTTCACCAAATTTTTGGAGATTAGACCATGCTTTAAGATAGGTGCCATCTGAAAGAAAATAGGTACAAATCTCTTCCAGTCTAACAAGTGTAAGTTCATTATGAATATCTTTCCCTGCAGCCTTAAATATATCTTCAAACACCCAGGGCATTGTGACAAGAGAAGGGCCAATGTCAAATCTGTATCCATCAAACGTTTCTTCAGCTGCTTTTCCCCCGGGAAAGGATTGAGCTTCATATATATCTACATTCCATCCCTTCGACTGTAAATATATTGATGCCGATAGCCCTCCTAACCCCGCACCTATTACCGCAGCTGTTTTCATTCTATTCGTCCCTCTTAATCTTAATGCTGAATCGTTCTCTAAACATAGAATAGAAAACATAATAAAGGCTTATGAGCGAGAAACTGTAAAAGAAATCTTCAATCGGTATTGAAATGACTCTCAATCCAATGATTGCCTCACTACTATACGATACAATCGGTAAGAAGGTAAATACCCCATTGAAAATCAGAAACGGAATATAACTGAGAAAGAGCGCGATAATTGTCCAGCTGGATTGAAACTTCTCATGAACTAAAAAGCTTACTAATAGCATCGTAATAAAGAATACAATTACCATAATCACCGTATACCCTCTATCTAGAAAAAAGAACATGGGTATAAACCCAATTGATCCGATAATAATAAATACATACCTCGGAATATTTAGCATCTTTTCTGTGGAATAAGCTCTCACGCATTCATAGATGAATACAGTTGCGTATGGAACCGCTATAAAGAAGAACCATTCGCCAAGGGGAAGATTAATCAATTTAAATGTTCCTGCCAATGTTTCTGAGAATGACCAATGTCCTATTTCTGTGACAATTATATCCCAAATAATGAAACTGCTGCTGACCACCAGCATACTCAGAAGCAAGGGCGGCCATCTTCGCCAGAAAGCCACTTTCTTATCAAATGATAAAAGAAAAGGAAATATGATCACCAAGAAGTTAAGCCAAAAATACAGTGCCATCTTACATTTCACCTTTGATATTTTAAGCTTACAAAATGTCAAAAATATATAAATATTTTATACATAAAATATACATAACTAAATCTGAAAGTATCAAAAAACAAAGAGTGGCGTCTCATCCACCGACTAAAGTCGGTGGTTTCCACGCTTGCATAATATATGAAGACTACAAAAAAAGAAAATGGAAATCCTATATTAGATATTTAGACAATCCTTTAAACATTTTTTCTCTGTTTTAACATCTTTATAAGTATACAGAATTTTGATGGTTTTATTGATTTTTAGGAAGAGGAACGAGATTTTTCGTGTTCTTGTCTTTATTTTCAACTAATTGAAATTCTGCCTCGCATATTCTACATACAAGACATTTTTCACGGGGAATTAATAGATTATTACAAACGGGACAATAATTCAAAATATTTTTGCACCTATTTTTATTTTGTTAAAATTAAATAAGAAGCTCCATATAACAATAGTATTTCTTCCCTTAAAAGTCTTAAATCTAAAAAAGAAGAGAGTGTATGTTTTAAGGTGCTGTATTTTTGATTTTTGAGTATGCTGTTAAAAATTTTCCCCGATTATTTTCTAAAGGCCGTTTCTACTATATTTTCAGTAATACTTTTCCAAATTGTTTGCCTTTTTGGAGGTATCTTTCAGCCTCAGCCGCTTTATCCAAAGGATAACTCTTATCAACTATCGGCTTCAAATCACCCGAAAAAACAAAATTCATTACATCGCGAAATTCTTGCTGGTTGCTCATTGTAGAACCTTTAATTTGTAATTGATTCCAAAAGATTCTTCGGAGATCTAAGGATACTTGAGGTCCTGTAGTCGAGCCGCATATTATAAGACGACCATTTGGTTTTAAAAGTCTCACACTTTCGTTGAATGTTGCTTGCCCCACGCTATCAATAACTACATCCACTCCTTTTTTATTTGTAACCTCTACATAGATTTCTTTAGAATAATTATTATCTTCAGTATAATTAAATACATAATCGGCGCCTATTTCTTCCGCTTTCTTCATCTTTTCTTCTGTGCTGGTTGTAGTAATTACATTCCCACCAATAAGTTTTGCAATCTGAATTGCAGCACTTGAAACCCCTCCACCAGCCCCATGGATAAAAATAAATTCATTGGGTTGGAGATTAGCTCTCGTTTTTATCATTCGCCATGCAGTTAAGAAATTTAAAGGAGCTGCAGCAGCTAGTGCAAAAGAAAAATTATTCGGAAGCTTTAGGGCATTCGCTTCTGGAACACTAAACAATTCAGCATATGTTCCATCAATATGTTCCCCTTTAATGATAAATTCGGGACAGACATTTTGTTGTCCTGATAGACAATAATAACATTTTCCGCAAGAAATTCCGGGATTAATTAGTACTCGATCACCCGGCTTAAACAAAGATGTATGCTCACCAACTTCTTTCACTATTCCACTTCCATCTGAGCCCATGATATGAGGCATTTTTAGCGACAATCCTGGCCAGCCTTCAAGGATAAATAAGTCAAGATGATTTAGTCCTCCATATTTCGCCTCAACTAATAATTCGTCTGATTTGATGCGGGGTTCATCTACATCTCCCACTTTTATCTTTTCAATTCCTCCATGCTCTTGGAAAAAAGCCGCCTTCATATATAGCTATTGAAGTTATATCTATATAAAAAATTTGGTTATAATTAATAATTAAATAGAAGTACACTATTAAATATATAATAATATCAACCACACATTTTTCAGAAAATTTCATAAATTATTGTTAAGTTATAAAAAATATGAATTCTACTACTGATATAATCTCATTAATTAACTTCCTCTCATTAGTGATAAGTATTGGAACGTTTGGAATCCTTTACATCATATCTCTCCAACCTATGAAAAGATCACGGACGCGAGGGGAAAAGGCGTGGGAAGAATCTAAACAATATCGTATGATCGGTGGTTTTTTAGAATTAGTGTCGGTCATAAACATAATTTTATGGATTTGGTTTCCCCTTCCCGCTATTGGAGATTGGAAAATAAGTGAACAATTCTGGGTTGGAATTGTGATTGGAGTCTTTATTTTAGTACCTTGTGTAAGTATCATGACAAAGGGAATGATTGATGCTGGTTCTGAATCATTAGCGCCCTCTCAAGAGAATGAGATGTACGGAGGCATATACAAATATATTCGTCATCCGCAAACCATTGGAGAATTTCCCATTTATGTTGCATTAGCATTTATGGTGAATTCATGGTTTCTTGTATTTTTTGCTACAATTTGTATAATTATCTACATACCCATTATGATCTATTATGAAGAGAAAGATCTTGTGCTTCGATTCGGCGATAAATATCGAGAATATCAAAAAACTACAGGAGCATTGTTTCCAAAGTTTAGAAAGTGATGATACCTACAAATATTCATTGTTCTAAAGGATATCCCTCAAAAGAATTGATTCCCGTATTACACCCCTTTTTTTATTTAAAAGAAACATTCTGATTAATTTAATATCATCCTATCTCACATTATTTTAAGCGATTTAATTCTTCAGCAATTTGAGTACTGGTAAGGATTGATAATCCTAATCCCGTGCCGTATTTTATCTCATCCTCCTCAGTAATCGACTCTATAAATGAAAATAATGCAGATCCCGCAACAAAAATATTTGATCCTTGCCCATTATGGAATGTCAATTCATAAGAGGGCGATATTTTACTAATGGGTATGGAAAGAAGATTTTTGTTAAAAATTTCCTTGAAATCCTCAACGTTGGCAAAAGGTCCTTCTTGAAATAAGGTTCCCACCGCAAACACTACACACTTTGAATGAATATTACATAAATCTCCCTTTTTATTCATAAATTTCAACTTCCACCACATCTTACTATTAGCATCTTTGTTAAAATCGATAAAAGTATAGTTTTTGTGAAGTGGGATATCTAAAGATTTGATTTTTTCATTTAATTCTGAATCAAATCGTTTGGAGATTAAGGAAGGTGACAATGCAACTAATTCCTTGCATTTCAAATTGAGAAGTTTTGATAATTCCTCAATAATTTTTTTCTCGGTCTTTAGACCTAAAATGGGGGGAAATAATATAAAATCAACGTGTTTCATATCTAATTTTGGGAATTGCTTGATGATCTCTTTTTTGATATAATTTCCAAGAATTGAAATTGTAGCCATGGAGGAATGCGTATCAAAAAATGATGCAATTCTATATTCTGATAATTTATCTTTTATTGAAATCTCATCCCCATTTTCTCCTATGAGATCAAAAATTGTTTTAAAGGAAAGATTCAATATCCTATAACTACAGGCAAATGTATCATGTAGATTTTTAGCCACAAGATACATAACATCGTTAAAAAATTCAGAAAAATCTACCAGAATAACGGTAGATTCTTTGGTTAGGTACTGAAATTCATGAAAAATTGAGTGCCATATTCCAATGCAAGGTTTTAAATTACCCAAGCTTGTCAATACAGGTCTATTTATCAATTTTTCATTCTCAGTAAACATTTTAAAGTCGGGAAATTGGGAAAAAAAGTAAGTAAAGGAACGTTCTATTTTACTAAAAGGAAAGAAACTATAAGGGTGATGAGGAACTTCCTTTTGAAATTCTTTAAAAGAACGTTCTAAATCTCTATTTTGGCGATAATCAAGGAAATCAACCGTACCTACCCAGAATTGCGATGCACCCGTTCCACTAGTAAAAATTTCGCAGGTAATCCCCTTCATTTTCAATAGGATTGCTAAATATAATCCGGAAAAACCGCCTCCGATAATGCTAACTTCTATAGGTTCATTATTTTCTTTCATTTTAAATGTCCACCTAAAAGATAAATATATTTTGATAATTTAATCTGTCTTTTGAGCACATCATCAGCAGCATATTGAATTTTCCAGCGTTTTTGTAATGCTATTTTCAATTCATTCATGATCTGAGCATGTGTTTTTTCGGTGTGCTTTGCTTCTAAATTAGCCAATTTGTAATAACAAAATATTCCTTGACAAGGCCCCATACCTTGTCGTGTTCTTCTTCTATAATCGTCCAATACTTTTATAGCAAGTCTCTCCCTTACCCAAGAGAGTTCAGGTTCCGTCACATTTTCACATTCACAGATCTTTTGTGGGATATTCGGTTCTGAAAAAGGATCCATACATCTTTCACACATTTCGAAAATTTCTTTATAAAAAGTACCCCATTTAAATTGCATGTCAAAAGCCGTTTTTTTATCTACTTTAAGTATTTCTTCAAAACGTTCTTTATTTATGAGACGATCACCTCCAGGTAAGGGCTGGTCCGCAGTGGAGCATTGTGCATCAATATCAAGGTAGGAGACAACAAGATCCGATATTTCCTTTGCCATTAAACGATATGTTGTTAATTTGCCCCCTATAATGGTTAGAAAACCAGAATATCCTTCTTTTTCATAGTCAATAATATCAAATCTTCGAGATGCTTCTCTTAGTGATGCTCCGCTATCAATTAAAGGTCGGGCTCCAGAATAAAAACGTATAATACGGTGTTTTTTTAAAGTTGGAACCAAATATTCTCCTTGAGTTAAAATATAGTCAATTTCATCAGGAGTAGTTCGTAAAGTATCCAATTGTTCATATTCCACTGGTATCGAGGTTGTACCCACAATTACAGAATTATGACTGGGAACTATAATATCTCCATCCCCGGGGGGTCTTAAACGATTAATTAACCCATTTACCAATCGATCTTTTACCACTACCAGCGTTCCCATTGTTGGAGCGATTTTAAGGGGGTGTGAAAGCGATAAATCTTTTTCTAAATAAGAGCTCCAAGGTCCTGTTGCATTAATTATGATATCTGTATAATATTTATTTCTTCGTTTTGTGAGCACATTAAAGCATTCTATTCCAATTATGGTGTCCCCATCAAGCAAAAGTCGTTCTGCTTTGGTATATGCCTTAATAGTTGCACCATGGAGTTGGGCATCATAAGCATTATAATAGGTTAATAAAAAGGGATCTATATATCCATCATTTACCTTAAAAACACGTATGGTGTGAGGATTACAATTTGGTTCCTTGCTTAAAAAAGTTTGAGGGTTGATCTCCTCGCACCAAACCCCCGCTATTTCGCATTCAGTTCTAAATATATCTCCATAGTCCATATCTTCTGAATTTACTGCAATAAAATATCCTCCACAGGGCTCCGTTATATGTGGAGCAATTGTCAAAAGGATCTTATTTTCTTGAGCACATTCTAAGGCAGCCTCTTTATCTTTATACACATATCTTGCCCCAGAATGCAGCATAGCATGGCATCGACCGGTGGTTCCCTCACTTAAATCATTTTTTTCCACTAAAAGAAGTTTAAGTCCTCTTAAACTCAAATCCCGAGCGATACCGACCCCTGTAATTCCCCCTCCAACGATGATACAATCATATTTTGTTTCTTTCATAAGATCGCAATTTATTATCAATGTGAAACTTAAAATAGATGCTGGTCAACCACTTTGGAACCATAATCTGCTTGTCGCACTCTCACGGTATTCTTTTCAGGTATTCCAATACCTTGAAGCATTAATTGCACTTCATCTAAATCTTCAGTTCTACAGAGACAATGAATATTGGGTCCCGCATCTACGGTGAAATAACATTCAATACCATCCTTTTCTTTTTGGTCTATGCCTTTCTTAATGGTCTTGTAAGTGTGCAAAAACTGATTCCTTGTAGCAACAACAGCTTTAATCACTTTTAACGTATTGGGATTCCAATAAAATAGCGGAGGATCTGATGTCATCATTACACTGTGCATATAAAGGCAGCTTTTTTCGGATATCTGTCCAACGGTGGTAAAATCATCGTTTTGAATTGCTTTTTTAATTTCTACGGCTTGTTTCTGAGCTTCTCTTATTTTTACCGGATTAAAAACACTAGTATGTGCTGTTTCTTGTCCAATATCAGAGCTAACTGCTTTTTCATCTCTATTTATTACAGCAATTACTGCAGAGATGTTGAATTCATTACAAGGGCATATTTGTTCCGCATAAGACGTATCGTGAGAATCTCCCTTGTTCCAACAGACAAATCCTCCATGAAGAGAGCGAGATGCCGAACCTGAGCCCAAGCGGGCATATTTTGACAGTTCAACATTATCAAGGGTTAGACCTAGCGCGTTAGAAACACAAGTTGCAAGGGCAGCAAACGCAGAAGATGAAGATGCTAAACCTGCTGCCGTTGGAAACTTATTTTGGCTCATCATTTTAAATCTTAGAGATGATCCCGCGATTTTTCTTAATGCATCTACTACTTTCAGTATTCTTTTCATCTGAATCTCCGTAAACGGTACCAAGTCATCATCACTTTTTAAAAAACCCATATCTTTATCATATTGATCAGAAAAGTCAATAGTAGTATGAGTGATCAAATCAATTCCGGATTCCGCAGTATTAATTGATTCCTTCGTCATGCTCACGCTATCATTGGTAGGGATATTAAGATGCGAGGGATGATCTCGAGATTTGCCCCAATATTTTACTAAAGCAATGTTAGGATGCGCAAATGCTGACGATCGCATAGATTTCTCCATTTTTATAGTTTATCCTCTTTTTATGCTCTTATTATGATAAATAAATAAGTATTATTCAATTATTTATCAGACTCTATTAATAACTTTTGGTAATAATTAATACACATATCTATAAATAAATTTAGTAGATGATGGCTGGTCGTATCTTAAATACTTTCAAGAGAAACTTTCTAAGAACACAAATATATGAATATAAAGAGGTGTATATGTTACACAACAATATTAAGCAGAAACTCATTAATAAATTATAACCGAAGAGCATTTTTAGATATAAATAACATTTGCACATATGACAATGAACTATTCTAGTGAAATATCGGGGTTCTATAAACTCTCAATTAATGAGAGATTAGCCTTGATTAAGGAAAAAGTTGGATTGACCGATGAAGAAACTTCAATACTTAAGAATTTTGGCTATTTCAAACCCGAACAAATGGACATTTTAATCGAAAATGTGATTGCTAGCTACCAGTTGCCCTATGCAATTGCGTGTAATTTTATGGTTAATGGAAGGGATTATCTCATTCCAATGGTTCTAGAAGAACCTTCCGTAGTTGCGGCAGCATCCAATGTGGCACGAATGACGAGAAAGTGGGGGGGATTTCAATCTGAAAAAATTCCGCAAGTAATGATAGGACAAGTTCAAATCGTAGATATCAAAAATACAGAAGAGTCTGTGAAAGAAATTGAGGCGCATAAGGAGGAACTCATTACACTTGCCAATAAACAAGATCCCATCCTCATCAAATTAGGAGGAGGAGTAGAAGATATAGAGGTTCGCCCTCTCGATACCATTAAGGGACCGATGATTATTGTTCATTTACTGGTTAATGTATTAGATGCTATGGGGGCAAATGCGGTAAACACGATGGCAGAAGCTGTCGCTCCTTATTTGGAGGAACTGACCGAAGGAAAAGTATATCTTCGAATAATCTCTAATTTGGCAACCCATAGAATGGCAAAATGTAAAGCAACTTTTGATAAAGAAATGTTAGGGGGTGAAGAAGTGGTAGAAGGGATCATAAATGCCTATGCATTTGCCAAGGCAGACACTTATCGAGCATCCACCCACAATAAAGGAATTATGAATGGTATTATCGCACTCACTTTAGCAACCGGAAATGATACCCGCGCAATTGAAGCCGGTGCGCACACCTATGCTGCCTTAAATGGATATTCCCCCTTAAGTACTTTTAAGGTAGATGTAAATGGTAATTTAGTAGGAGAATTAGAACTGCCTCTCGCTTTGGGAATTATCGGGGGGCTTACCAAAACACATCCCTTAGCAAGAATCTCTTTAAAAATTCTGGGAATTGATAATGCGGAAGAGCTTGCTCAAGTTGCTGTTGCACTTGGGCTTTGCCAAAATGTTGCTGCTCTGCGTGCGCTCGCCTCAGAAGGAATCCAAGCGGGACATATGAGATTACACAAAAGAAAGGAACAAAAAAAGAGTTGAGACTGAAATTTTATTGTATTTTAATGTATTTTATTCAT
Source organism: Promethearchaeota archaeon (assembly GCA_008080765.1). Classification (GTDB taxonomy): domain Archaea; phylum Asgardarchaeota; class Lokiarchaeia; order Sigyniarchaeales; family SOKP01; genus TEKIR-8. Next base: position 23,701 of record SHMU01000010.1, read on the forward strand.
CATCTATTTATTAATTATGCATATACCATAACTATACAATATTGTTTTTTACATCATCCAGAATCTTCTCGTATGCGAGTTGGCCGCTAATTATGGTGACTGGTACGCCCACTCCCGGATGTGTATAATGGCCCGCGTAATACAGATTGTTAATTTTATCACTCTTATGATGTGGGCGAAAGAGAGCGGTTTGAAATAAAGTATGCGCCAAACCAAGGGCAGTCCCTTTATATGCATTAAATGTTTTATTGAAGTGTTCATGAGCAACAATTCTCTTGACTTCTATGGTGTCCTTAAATTGTTCTCCTGTTAATTCTTCGACTTTCTGAATGATATCATCAAAATAAGGCTCCCGATGAGTTTCATTATCTTCGAGATTGGGAGATACTAAGACAAGAATCGTCATGAGTTCCTTTCCCGAGGGGACAAGCGACGGATCGGACTTAGAGGGAACGGTAATATAGATCGAGGGATCTTCTGGCCATTCAGGATGATCAAAGAGCTGATCAAAATACTTATCCCAGTCTGAATTGAAATAAAAATTATGATGCAAGAAATTATTGAGTTTCTTATTGAGCCCCAAATAAATCAAAAATGCCGAGGGAGCAATTATTCTCTTTTTCCAATATTTTTCGGGATAGGAACGGTATTTTTTCTCTAATAAATCCATCTCTCCATGATGATAATCCGCAGTGTTTAAAATAATATCCGCTTCATATTCACCCTTATTAGTAATAATTTTTGTAGCTTTCTCATCTTCTACTTCTATGTTCAATACTTCTGTATTAAATTCAATGTTTACGCCTTGCTCCTTTGCAAGTTTCATAATACCATCTACAATGGTTCCAAACCCCCCCATCGGATAATAAATCCCCAGATTCATATCCACATGAGCTAGCATAGAATAGACTGCAGGGCTGGTGGGTGGCGAGGCACCCACAAATGCTACGTGATACTGGACTATTTTTCGTGCTTTATCGCTGTCAAAAAATTTTTTAGTATATTTGTTTAGTTTCTTAAAAATATGAAGTTTCAATCCGTCGATAATGAGAGTCTTATCTAGTAAATCCCTAACGCTCCAGTAGTCTCTATACAGAAACTCACCTACCGCAATATCGTACATTTGTTGGGAAGATTCGATAAACTTCTTTAATTTTTCTCCGCCATCCTTTTCAAAAGTGTCAAAAAGCTCGTAATTTTTTTGCATATCATCCATGATATCTAAGGAGTCATTCTTACCAAAGAATACACGATAATGGGGATTTAATCGTATGGTCTCATAATAATCTTCAGGTTTTTTACCGAATTGTTCAAATAGATTATCAAACGCTTCTAACATCATGTACCAAGAGGGTCCCATATCAAAGGTAAACCCATCCTTTTTCCAGACCATAGCACGTCCGCCGGGACGGTCATTTTTTTCAAGAACCGTTACATCAAATCCTTCTTTTGCCAAAAGTGCCGCAGAGGAGAGCCCACAAAATCCCGCACCTATCACATATATCTTTCTTCCTTTTGTTTCATTCATCATTATGTGCTTCCTTTTTTATCTTCTAATCTTAAATGTATTTTTTATAACATTTCGAATTATCCTTCCTTTGGAAGGCTTCACTTTTTTCTCATAAACTATCAATGGATTCTCCTTTATTTTCAACGCCGTCCATTTATACATATCGGAGGCGGTCTTGATGGGAATCCAATATCTTCGGGGAATATATTTAAATCCTTTCTCTGCCTCCTGTTGCCAACCAAGATATTGCTCAATTTTATCTCTCAGAAATCGTTTAAATTCCTCTTTATTATTCATTGCTTCCTCCTGGCTTAGATTTTTAAGATCATAATCGTTTAAGGGAAAATATTGTCTTCCTAACTTCACATCTTCTTTAATATCTCGTATAAAATTGATATACTGCATAGCTCTCCCCAGACGCTCTGCTGCAAAATAAGCTTCTTGGGGTAATTCTAAAATTTTTGCCATAAATAATCCGATCACTTCCGCAGAACCGTAAATGTATTCAAGGGTTTCGTCTAAAGAGCTATAGACTTTCTTTGTAAGATCTAATTCCATGGAGTAAAGAAAGGCATCAACCCATGCGGGTTTAAAGTCTTTCCTCTGCATAAGTTCAATGAAGTTTTCAATAATGGAATTATCAACCTTCTTTCCCGAAACTGCTTGTTCATACTTCTTACGGAATTCTAAAAATTCCTCTTTTTTTTGGGGTATAGTATCTACAAAATCGTCCGCAACCCGTACAAAACCGTATAAAATAAATACATCTAATCTTACATCCTTTGGAAAAAAGATACTACTATTAAAGTAGGTAGTACTCCCCGCCTTGAAAATTTCTTGGTATACTTGTGGAATATCCATTTTAGTTCAGTATTTGATTATTTTATTTTTTTTAAAAGTTTGGCTTTTTGAAATATAGATAAATCTCAGTTGCTTGGTGTGGGAATATTGGTACAGTTACTTAGCGCGGAGATATTAGTATAGCATTATGTCCCTCACGTAGTTAAGACGGTCAAACTCTTGATTATTGGTCTTGATGGAGAAAAATAGAGAAAGCAGAATCTTTCTCATGAGTTTTAAACGTGTCAATCATAACTTTAAGAGGTATCTTTCAATCAGAGATAACAAATATACACATATGTAAGAATATTTCGTCTCAAAGAATATCTCTTACTTCTATTAGATTTTTTTAACGACCATCCGACGTTATTGAAGTTGAAAAAACATTTTTTATTCATAACAAAAAATTAGAGAAGGATATCTAAATTTTATTAATTATCTAAAGATTTTGGATATATCGAAAAATTTCAAATTCTTAGATGGATAGAGTATAGGATTAATCATAGATGATTAAAAAAAGATTTATATATATAAAATTAGGCAAACTTTTAAATTCATTCATAAATCATACAAAATGATGAGTATACTTTTAAATTACTTGCCTTTCCCTTACGTAATAATCGTGTCTATAGCAGCTGTAGTTTTTGCTGCTATGGGTATGGAGGCTGTAGCATGGTCTCTTCATAAGTATGTAATGCATCAATTCGGTTGGGTCCTTCACGAGGACCACCATAGACCCTCTAAGAGTCGTTTTCAAAAAAATGATATGTATGCTATTTTTTTTGCAATACTGTCAATTATTCTCATAATCATTGGAATACGGATATACGGATTACTTTTCTGGTTAGGAATTGGCGTCACGCTCTATGGGATTGGATATGTTGTCTTCCATGATATTTTATTTCATAAGAGAATTAAGAATAATTACCATCCTAAAAAAGGGTATATGAAACGGATCTTCAATGCTCACACGTATCATCACGTAACAACCAACAAAAAAGGTTCTCATGGACAAGCTTATGGCTTTATCTATGCCTCTAAAAAGTACACTCCATTACTACAAGATTTATTAGCCAAAAAAAATAAGTAAAATTATAATAATGACCGAATCAAAAAATAATGAGCACTTCTTTGATGTGGGCATTGACTCGATGGGGTTTTATACACCCAAAAGCTATATATCATTAACAGATTTAGCAGAAGTTAGAAATGTCGACCCTAATAAGTATTTAAAAGGGCTGTTAACCAAAGAAATGCGTATTCCGGGCGTCGGAGAGGATATTGTAAGCATGGCAGTAAAGGCGGGGCAATATGCTTTAACAAGGGGGAATATTAATCCAAGTGAGATAGATGCGATTTTCTTAGGTACTGAAACAATGACTTATGCTGTAAAATCTGTTTCGAATATCTTGGCAGAGATTTTGAATACATCGCTCAACTGCGTCACTCAAGATGTCTATAATGCCTGTGCGGGTGAGACTTTAGCTGTGTTAAATGCAGTGGGACTCATTAATAATGGAATAATTAATAAGGCGCTCATAATTGGCGCAGACATTTGTAGTTATAAATTGGAAAGTCCTGGAGAACCCACTCAAGGAGCAGCCGCGGCAGCCGTCGTCATTACTAAAAACCCTAGAATAGCAGCTTTTTCAAAAAGATTTGGAAAATTAACCGCCAATATAAATGATTTCTATAGACTCCCCTATGAGGATCATCCTGTGGTATTTGGACAATACTCTATAGATTCATATATAAATTTTCAACAAGGTGCTTTAGATGATTTTTTTAAAGACGGAAATCTCCTTATTCCCGATTATTTAGCATTTCACTCTCCTTTCGCGAAGCTTCCTCTGAAGAGTATCCAAAACCTACTTCTAAATCGATGGGATATAATGAAGAAAATCTTACTTGAAAAACCTGTAAATTCCGCATTAGAGGTACAAGTCCAAGATGAAGCCGTTGAAAATGTAGTTAGACTGATTAATGATGTGATTAATCCCTTAAATGAAAAGGAGCATTTTGATGATGTGGAACAAATAAAAGAACAACTACTCAAGAGCCTTACGCACAAACTTCTACCAACACTCAATGTCCCAATGAATATAGGAAACATGTATTCTGCATCTATATGGGCACAATTAATTTATCTGTTAGAGACTGTGGTTAAACCGAATGATGTAATTTATTTTGGCTCATACGGCTCGGGAGCAACATGTATTTCAGGTATGCTGAAAGTGATGCCACAAGCATTAGAGTTCCGTACTAAACACCCTACGGTAACCAACTTTATTCAAAATAAGGAGCGGAAAACCATTAAAGAATATGAGCATTTGAGAAAAAAAATTGATGCTCGAAAGGTGATCTATGCACAAATCGAACCACATCCAAGCGTGGAAAATCATATCATTACCTTAAATATTTGCGATGGAGGGTGCCTAGCATCAAAAATGAACGGACTTGAGTTCTGTCCTAAGGGAAAGCATGAAATGTATACACGTAATTTACCTTTATATGCTGTCGTAAAAGAAGTTCCTCTCGAAAATATTGAGCGGGAGGATGTATTTAGCTCAACTATAGTGAGAGTATCTGAAGAGGTAAAAAAAGGAAATGTTGTCGAATATAACCTCCTTCGGGCAGGAAAAAATGAGAGCATGTCATGTGTCCAGAGCGGTTATATCAACTGGATCCCCACTTATAAACCAATCAATCATCCACTTACTTGATTCAAATTTCTTTAACAAGAATGATTTCATTCAAATGTGCTTTAAGAAATTTCTAAAAAAATAGCTGAAATGAAACAAATATCTAAGTAAAATCAATTTTTCTCTTTTCTATCCATTCTTTCAGGGATGATCCAATCACGACAGGAGCTTTTTTAAGTTCTTCGATAGTTTTGCTACCCGTTAGAAGCATCGTGATTTGTAATTCTTTAATGGTCTGCTCGATAAATGTTTCAATTGAGCTTTCTCCTTCCAACGCGACGATAAGAAAAGGTCTTGCAAGCGCAGCAAAATTGGCTCCCAATCGAATTGCTTTAGCAACATCAATTCCGCTTCGAATTCCTCCGCTGCCGATTATTTTGGTACTCTCTGGTCTTGTAACAGCGGATTGAACCTCAAGAATCGTCGCTGCTGTAGGTATTCCCCAGTCCCAAAATAATTTACCTAATTCCTTTTTAGATACTTCTCCGTATTTTTTTGCTCTATAATACTCAACTGCTATCCAACTGGTCCCTCCTACTCCTGAGACATCAATATGTTCAATACCAATATCAAATAATTGCCGAGCAGTGTTCTTAGAAATTCCGCAACCCGTCTCTTTAATAATGATGGGGATATCTATTTGGTCTTTGAGTTTCGCAATGTTCTGCAGAACTCCAGCAAAATTTTTATCACCCTCCGGTTGGATTACCTCTTGAATTACATTGAAATGAATTGCGACAGCATCTGCCTCGATATTATCTATAATTTCGTGAATATAATCAAAATTTTCAGAAGTGGCAATTTGGGCGATTCCAATATTTCCCACAATAGGAACATCTGGAGCACATTCTCGTACCGCAGAAAAAGAGCTTTTAGTCTCCGGGCGTTTGAGAATTACCCGTTGGCTGCCCACCATCATGGGAATCTTATATTTCTGGGCTGCTTTTGCCAGAGAGACATTAATGCGCTTAGTAAGGGGAGTGCCTCCCGTCATTGCGCCGATAATAATAGGCGCTGAGATATTTCTTCCCAAGAATTTGCCCGAAAATTTCACAGCATCCAGATCTAATTCTGGCATCGTATTATGAACAAATCTTATATGCTCAAGCCATGTGGTTTCAGTGCTTTCAACCTTTTCTTGGCTCACAAGAAGAATATGTTCATCTTTTCGATTAGTAATCGGAATTTTCTCTATTTCCATCTGTACTTACCTTATAGCAAAGAAAATTTTTCATAAATCTATACACTTTCTAAGCAGTGCAACTTTTTTAACTTTTTTAAGTTTATGTAAATATTTTAGTAATGGATGAACTCCCTAACTGCTTAAAGGATCCCAAAGTTCTAGTAAATAAATACCATTTAATCTGTGGTATTCCAGTTAACATGTAATTCATCATATCAATTATTACTTGATTGCTTAAAGAAAATGTTAGGGAATTGAAGTTTTAAGATAGAAATAATGCTGTAAAAAAGAATTAATACTCGATTGTTTTTTTCCTCTCTAATATTGCTTCTGCTAATTTCTCAAATATTTTTTTGTTATTTATTCCCGATTTAGAGGAGGTTTCAAAGAAATATTTCAATCCTAAATCTTCTTTTAATGACTCTCCTGCCTCCCTAGAAACGGAACGGTACTCTTCAAGATCATTTTTCTCACCAATTAAGATAAATATTGGATTATCGGTATTTTCCTTAGCGAGGTCATACCAGTTTTCTATATTTTTAAAGGTACTAAAGCGTGTAATATCGTAACAGAGGAGAACTCCAGAAGCACCTTGGCAATAATTGCCAAGGAAGAATCGGAAGTGTTCCTGTCCTGAGAAATCCCAGATTTGTAATCGTACCACCTTATTGTCCATAGAGACCGTATAATTTTGAAAATCAGCGCCTATGGTCATTTTCATTGGCATAAATTCACCTGTGATGAGGCGCTGAAGCATAGTAGACTTTCCAACACCCCCATCACCCATTAGTACACATTTAAATAAGTATTCATACTCTTGCTGGTTTTCCATAAGCTTTTTCCCCATTCATTACTAATAATTACTACTAGATTTAATTTGCTATTCTTGTAATTACAATATACCTTAGAGATTTAAAAATTTATGTTAATATTTTATGGCGAAAAAGCAGATCACTTGGTAATTCTTGAGTTAACAAGAAAATGGAATTGTTTTTATTTTTTGTAGCTAGAAAGACTTAAGTTTTTGAACTCATGATCCAATTAGATTATAATTTTTTAAGAAAGAACATAACTTACATGAACTCATTCTTAATTCTTTATTTCCATTTTCAATCATATCTTCAATCATATAGGAAATACCCTGAAATAGCTGTTTATTAGTTCTAAGAAATTTTAATGAGAAACATGAAAATTGTTCTATTAGAATTTCATTCAGTTGGGCAAAAAATTTTGGATTCGAATCAATACTATGTTCTCCTGCATTATAGAATGCAAAAAGTAAATGAAACCACCTGTTAAAAGCGATTTCATCTTTTTTTAAAACAATCCATTTAACAAATGCTAGCTGAAATTCTGCCAAAAGAGATTCTATGCTTCCTTTATGCGAATCGAAAAGTGCTTGTTCGAATCGAGACTTATGGGTGGTTATATACCACTCCTCTATTTCTTCAGATAACATATGAGGAGGAGGTCTCATTGGAGTTTCTTTATAAAATATTAAGGAAAGCTGTTCTTCTCTTATAAAAGATGTTAATTTCTGCCAGTGTAGTGATTGGGTGGTATTTCGCTGCATTACAGCAATGAGCGCCCTATTCATCGCACCACTTAATGCCATCTTCGTATAAGTTTCTTCGGTTTCTGGAGTAGGATCGATAAATTTGTGTTCTTCGTCATTATACACTTTTATAATCACACTCGATGGTTTTAAATAACACCAAAAACCTTCAATCATTTGGTTATTATCCTCGATGCTTAGATAATGGATCCCTGGAGGAACTAAGGCAAATCCTCGAAATCCTCCTTGAATTTCATAAATAGAAAGATCTAACTGGACAGCTTTTTTTGGTATATCCCTTAAAATAATATATCCTATTATGATATTTTCACCTCATTTAGTTATTATTTTTTGTTACTTTTTACATATGAATAGCTACTTCTGAGTAGCGGGATATTTTTTATATGAAAAGATAAGTATTTAAATTGCAAATATCACATAAATAATGTGAATAATATGAATAATATGAATAATATAAATAATAAAAATACATCAAATTGAACTAATTTGAAGAAGTGTGTTATATATGAAAACACTATTAAGAGTCCATATTGTTCCCATAGGAGACGATGAAGTCGACCGAATTGTAATTCCATTAGAAATAGGAAAAGCAGATCGTGTTTACATGGTAACAATGAACAAAGAACAAAATTTATATGAACATATCGTAAAAGAAGCAAAAAAGAGATTATTGGAGCAGAATATTGTTCAAGCAAAAGAATTTTTCATTGCGAGATGTGATATTTTTAATTTCACAGAACTTATGAAAACCTTTGCAAAAATTGTTGTTAAAAACCGTCAAAATCTTATATATTTCAGTCTTTCTACAGGAGGAAATCTACTGAGTGCCGCAGGAATGCTTGCCTGCTTGTTATTTGAAGTAGAACCGTATTTTTGTAAGAAAGATTATGAGAAAAATGAAATCCCTTTTAATCCAGAAATTTTACCTATTCCGAGATATTATATAGCTCATCCAAAAGAAGCCCTTATTTCTTTTTTGTCATTGATGAAAAAGAAAATGAAAAAGCAAAATAAAAATAAGGTAACTAAAGGAGAGTGTTTAGAGGTGATGAAAAAATTACATCCTAATGAAGAATTCTCAAAAACTCCAGGAGATTACAATAAATTGAAGTTTAGGTATTTGGATAAACTTGAGGAGAGAAATTTTATTGAAATCGAAAATAAATCCCGGGGAAAGATAACAATCACTGAAGATGGGGAGTTTGGATTACAGATATTTTCTGTATTTTATGGTTTAACCGATGATTCAGAGGAATAGATATTAACCATTATCTTGCTTTTTTTTTAGGGTCCAATACGCTTCTACTATAGGATGGGATCCAATTAAGCAAGCCATTAGCGTTGTAATCTTGAGGATTGAAAAGTGTTTTTCGTCTTAGATCAAATTCTAATAATGTTCCCTTCTCCACATTCTGATTAATCTGTACATATCCCATTGTAAAAAGCTCCATTTCATTTTGATGGTTCATTCTTCGTAAAGGTGATATTAATTTCGCAAAAAATGGGAAAAATATTGTAAACTGACCTTCATGACCCAAGGGACATTCATTTACACCTTCGATTGGTGAAATCACACAACCCTTCTCACAAAAAGAAAGAGTGACTCCTTGAATCGTGGTGTTATTAGTGTAATATTCTTCAATTTTTCCATAATACCATTTTAAGTTGAAATATGGAGAATGTACTTTTTCTTCTTTAATTATTTCATATTCTTCAATTGTTTTCTTCTCTTTTTCTTTAAAAAAATCAGCAATATGCGGACTCCTATTAATTATAGTTTTAAAGGGTTTTAAAACTTTCAAAAGACCAGAAATACAGGTTGCCCCGGATCCATACGAGCCAAAATAGATTTTATCTCCGGCATGAGCATAATTTTCCAAGAGATAAATAATTTGCGCCCATAATGAAGCATTATACATATTACCAAAAAAAGCGGGAACTCTCAGTTGTGGGAGAACTTTATGTTTTATGGTATTGAGCAAATTAAGAAGAATCAGATTTTCAGCTCCTTGCAGCTGGTCGCTATAGCTTTGTATAGTGGGAAAGTCTTTATGGTTAAAAGAAATATTGCTTATATAATTATCAAGTTGTTCCATAATTAAAGAACTCAGGTCCTTATTCTGGGATTTTTTTATTCTGAATTTATAATCTAACCATCGTTCATAAAAGAGTTGTTTTATAAATTTTATGGGAAGCTTTGAAAAGGGGGCATGAAAAACATAATAATCATAGTCCCCATTATCGCTAAGTTGATTCAGTAAATCATCATATGCATTCAATTGAAGTGTGAGATAACTTTTCACTGAATATTTTCCAAACACTTTTGCAGTTTTTTCCATAGGAAGTCTATAAAAATCATTAATATGGGAAGACACCTTACCAAATTTTTTACTAAGCAAAGCCACTCTAGGATTTTTGGAGATAACCAAGCCAACTGCTCCTGAGCCCTGGGTAGGCTCGCTTGGTGTATTTAATTTGTAATTAGAGATATCAACGTTAATAATCAGCGCTTTATTAATAATATTTTGCTCTATTAATGCTGATGCGTTTATTATAGCAAGTGTTCCTGCAGCGCATGCATTATTGATATCTTGTGTAAGACAATTTTTTGAAAGCCCTAAGTAATCAATTAAAATGTTCGAAATAGATTTCACCGCGTATACAGTTGCGGGAGCGGTTTCTGTTCCTATAAATAGCGCATCAATCTCTTGGGGATGGATATCACCCTTTTGAAGTGCATAATATCCCGCTCGAAGTGCTAAGCTAATAATATCTTGATGTACCTCCGGAAATCTCATTTCATGTAGTAAAAGCCCTTTTGTGTATTTAGAAGGATTGACATTCCTTTTCAATGCTAATTCTTTTAAATCAATGAAATTAAGAGGAGCATAAAACGAAATCGAGTCAATTCCGACAGTTTTATTGAACAATCCTTTATTATCTGACATACTTTTATACCTTATACTAAGGAAATATTGTTTTAAAAAAAAATTATTGAAGATAAGAATCTATTAATTCTCAATTTGGAAGGTGTCATTGTATTCCAAAATGGAATCTTAGAAGAAAACCGGTTATAATGAAATAATTTCCTTTTCTTGCGACCAATTCTTTCTATTCATCATCATTTTCATACCAACAGTAGGGAAAAGAGCCTAAGATATCTCCCGTTAGAGCCTCGGTAAGGACTCTACACCCACCTCCGCATAACTTTATGTGAGGACACTTACCACACTTTCCATTTCGTTTTCGATCCCGAATATCCTTATAGAGCTGGGAGTTCAATACATCAGAGAAATCATCTTTCAGAGCATTTCCAAGGGTTGTAGCTGTCGGATATCCAGTAGGATATATCGTACCATCTACTTCTATTCCCATCATGGCCTTACAGGCTTGACAGCCCACACCCCAATCAATGGCTGCTAATTCTTGATCATTGTGAGGAATTTCCATAAAAGGGGTCATTTCATAAATTTCAAACACAGGAATATTACCTGCGTTTCCATTTTGGATGGCATTAATCGCTCGAGTATATTTGAATTCATACAATTGTTTATACTGCTCAATAGTGAGACCGATGTCAGCCCAATATTCCTCAGCTCTGCTTCCTTTTTGCTTCACTACTGGTCTGAAAAATGGAACTGCTCCCCATTCCTCGGCCAAGACTTTCATTTCTTCTATTTCATGAAAATTTTGTCTCATCACGGTCATAGAAGCACATACAAATAAGCCGTATTTATGACAATTTTGTATTGCTCTTTGGGCATAGGATAATGAGTTTGGAAAACCCCGTATTTCATCATTCTTTTCGGGATTTGCACTATCAAAACTCACGAATACATGACTCATCTCATACTTTTTACACATTTTTGCAAAATGGTCTGTAAACTTAACACCGTTGGTAATAATTGCATGATTATAATCATTTTCATAGCAATATTTCATGATTTCTTCAATATCATTTCTCAGAGTAGGTTCGCCTCCAAACCATATATACGTTCCATGACGTCCTTGTTTTTTAAGACTAGTTTCAAGGTTTTCAATTATTTGACACCATTGTTCTACTGAAAGTTCATCGCGTGGTTTGCAATCTGTTGCACAATGAATACATTTCATATTGCACTTATCTGTCAGATACATGGCAAAATGGATTACACCCGGGCGGAATCCCTTTGCGAACCTCTCCCATGAAATATTTACTCTGTCTCGATACTTCTTAATATTAATATATCGCTCAACATCTACTCCTAATGCTCCTAATTCTTCTACTACTTTCGATTTAAAAGCTTCAGGTACCACATCAAAAATCCCTAAGATCAAATCCGATAAATTTACTATCGAGCTCTGGCGATTAATACATCTTTTTTCAGCAGCCTCAATTGTTATGGGCCTAATCGTGGAGTGAAGGCTTTCTGGAAACTTTGTTAAGAGATCTTGAAAAATTAGTTCTGGTTCTTCATCCCATTCTTTTTTTCTCATTTTTTTTATCATCTTTTTTACATTTTAACTTGATATTTTATAATCTATAATTTCATGTTTCCCTTTAGGGAACAAGAATACTTCCAAATTCTATATTTAATAATCCTTACATGGAAGACATAAAATCAAAGTGGGAAAAAAAAATTTTTATTATTTATGCATTTCTCCTATGCAATCTTTTTATGAGCTTCTTTATATAATGTTATTAATGGCACACACTCCATAAGCTTCTCAGTATTACCTTCAACTGCATATTTACCATCCATTGTTGCTTTAATTGGATCCATTTCGCCCGAAAGTACTTTTTGTATGGTATCAAAATCTGTTTTATGGATCATTTTTGGAATTTCTGGGTTAGAATAGGCTCCTAATCCCCATTCCATTTTGGAATCGATAAAAGCTTGCCAGAAAGTCATCTCTGAGGCGTCAGATATTTGATATTCAATTACTAATGGAGCGAGAGAGGGAGTTAATGAACTTAATTCTGTAAATCCTTCAAGGGAGCTCATAAACTGGGCAAGATATGCATTCCAATCGTCCTTATTTTTCTTGACTGAGGAGCTTTCTTGCGTAGATTCGGTAAAGTCTTCTGTCCATTCATGGCTATAAGGTTGTGCTTCAATCGCTTCTATATCTTCTTTGCTTAAAAATTGGTTCACATCTATGTTCTTTTCAAGTAATAAATCCAAGAGATCATGCTGGAATTGGGGCGGAACAAGTTTAATGAGAATGGCAATGATTAAGTCTTTTGTCACTTCATGATCCTTCTGCCGTTCTGCAGTTCGTTCTGAGATATTTTTAATTGCTTTACTTGCAGATTTTTGCATACTTTCGGGAATCAAGCTTAGCGTATCTTCAAAGAACTGCTCTGCTTCTGTGGTCCAAGGAATTCCATAAAGAGTGCCCTCTGCTTTTTTTTCTAAAGGATTTATTACGGTTCTCTCTTCTTTTGGAACGAAATGCTGACCTGCATTTACATAGTTATACATGTAGGCCGAATATTTTTTATATCGCTCTGTTTTTTCTTCGGAAGGAAGAAAATAAGCTTTATCAACAAAATTATAACAATAAGTACACGACAGTCCGCAATTTTCTATACAACGAGCACCTTCAAAGGGATAGTTTTTAACGAAATCAGCTAATTTATCGCATCGAAGTTGAGCGTCAAAATCGGGAATCCCAATTTGTAGATCTTCATCGTTTTGATATCCTCCAATTTCTTCTTGAAGAGAAGTGTACCTAGAAAATTGACTTCCCGCCAGTTCCAAGGGATTTGTTTGAAAGTTGTATCCATTCAACATAGTTCCCAGATTATCGTTATAATATTTATCTGCATATGCTTTTAATGCATGGAGTATCCATGGTGTATCATATCTTCTTCCCGATATCTTAAAATAATCAATACCCGTCTGTATATAATAATCAATATCTGAAGGTTGAATCCATTTTGCCATCATAATTTGTTCGGGATTAAATGCTTTAGCGCCTTGACATGCAATCACGCTCCAGTCGTTGTAATACCCTTTTAATTGATGATGATCTTGACTGGCATGTGAAGTTTCCGAATAGTGGAAGAATCTGAAGGGACATTCATTCACGCATGCATCGTTAAGAAGCAATTCCAAATCACAATCAAGTTTCTCTTTAAACATTCTAAGTAAGGGAAAGTTCCGATTTACCATAACAGATAAATTAATGATTCCCTCTTTTCCAATGATCTCTTGCCAATCATAACCCATGGTAAGAGTCGTTACTTCAGCGATTAAGGATACTTTCACCTTGATTCGGGGATGATAATGTCGCACAAAGCGTGCTAAATAAGGATCAACGATTGTAATATATTCCACACCTAAATCGTCCAACCAATCTAATTCCTTAAGCGCTTTATCTTGTTGTTCTGCATTAAATTTTTTGAATCCTACACATTTCCCATTCCATAACCAGGTAAAACCCATACCCATATCATGGATTCGATTGATATAAACTTCCATCTGAGGATAATCTTTATTCACCATGATGAAAAAAGGGCGTCCAGAGCCGGTAAAACTAAGATCCTTTGTGCCATAAAAATCATGCACAACCCTTCTTAAATGCTCATTTTGCTCGATTTGATCCAATAAATCATTTTTCCAATTACAAGGAACAGAAATTCTCAACGAATTATTCATTGATAGCACCTCTTTCTAATTTTCGTAAATTTTTTTCCATTACTGAAATTAAATTCTGTTTTTCTTGTTCATTGCTGGCGACACACTTTTTAGCATATTTTCTACACAATTCATTCATCTCCTCTTCTTCCGGATAATAATGATCATACGGAAATTTTTCGCAAAATTCTTTAACCACATCATCTTTTAGTTGTATTAAAGATTTGGAAATCTTTTCTTCCAATCCATAATCTCCGTAGGGTCGAGGAATATTTAAAAGATCTGTGAAATTTCCCTTAAATGTCTTATTCATGTATGCTTCTATTACATTAACCGCCTTTTCCGTGGAAAAGCCGTAGGTAAAAAGGAGAAAAGTATCATAACCCATGCGTTCATATGTCTCAATATTAAAGGGCGATATCCATCCCGCTTTTAGCAGTTGATCGGGATTCTCAAGGCGTTTTTTCCAGCAACTTAATAGAGGAAAATCGAAGCCATTTTCAACGTCGGAAATTTCTCCTTCGTTTGAAGAGACAGGTGAATCAATTGTTCTATGGCTCTGGAGATTGTGATGATCGAACCAATATATACAGCTCCAATTACATCCTAAATTCAGTGGTAAGATATAATTTGTATCTTTAATTTTTGGAAATTTTTCTTGAAGTTTTACAAGATTCTTCATTGCGTAGGAGTAGCGCAAAATATCAGGATGTAGAATAATTGAGTCAGCACCCATATGAAAATAAATCTTCGCACGATTAGTTGAAGTAGTAAATTGAGCGTAAGATAAGAAAATATTTAAATCAGGAAAATTCTTATCTATGAACGCTAAGATATTGGGTGATGAAACTAACGCATTCTCATATCCTAATTCAATCATATCTTCAATATATTGTAGAGAAGCTTCAAAATGGTCAATATATGCTTCTAAATTTCCTTGACAGGAAGAATCGATTCCAAAAATCGGCGTTAATCCCTTATCTTCTATGAACGTGGTATAACTCTCAAATTCTTGGCGGCTCGGTAATTTCTCGGGTAAAAAAATAGATCCATTACCAATAGGATTATGTGGCGCATGAATAATAATATGCGACACCGGTAAATTTTTCTCTACGATAGTAGAAATTAATTTTCTATCGTAGTTTCCTTCAATTATAAATTTCATATTTTAACTCTCTTTTTTCATATTAATTCTATTTAAGATTTTATCTCTATCTGTATGTTGTGTAGTCTATAATTCAAGACCACCTTTTGCACCCATTTTCAAAATTTCAATCATGGTGCCGTTATAATCGCTTTCTACCTTGAAATAATGCCCATTAGGAGTAAATGTTGTTGCATAAATGAAAGTTCGCTTGTCAGTAGCAAATGGTGCCTTTTTAACGAAGTCTTCCATAATCGGATGAAAATGAGTGGGGACTTGGTCTGCTCCTTCAGGACACAATACACCAAAACAAATGCGTTCCACTCTATCGGTTTCCCAATCAAAGGTGTAATATAATGTAGTAGCTTCCGTGCATTTTTCCATTATTTCACGTGATGCCGGTTCAAAGCCTACTTCTCTGAGCAAGTCCTCATACTTTTCTGGTTTTACTTTTGATGGATCTCTTACCAAGAAATAGAGATTTACGGTTTTATGATAGAAATCCAAGGCAAATAATACAAACTCATGGAGCCCATGTTTTGTGAAATAGTCTTTTAATGATTTTACGCTATCGGGTATCGTTTTCATTGAATAAACTCGCTCAATAGGACACGGCGCAATAAAAGACCAAAGTTTTGTTAACCCTCTTTTTACATCTAAATCCACTCCATGTCCCATCATCTCAAAGTTATCATAGATTTCATAAAACATCTTATGTAAAGGGTGTCCATTTTTTTCTAGTAATCCTTTATTTGTGGCAGTAAGATAGGGGTCGGGATCGTGTTGAACCATCAATTCCACATAGCGTACAGAAACATCTCTCTTTTCAAGAGGTTTAGATGTGGTTCTTATTGATATGGAGGATCCTGAGAAAAATTCTTTATAGGCATTGAGCACTTCCCAAATTTTCTCTTCATCACATTCAACACCAGCAAAATTGCCAATAATTTTTAAATCATTAACCATTTGTCCAAGATCCGTTTTGTGTTGAAATCCTGCCTTTACATAGACCATCCATTTGTTATAATCAACACCTAAAGATGTTAAATCCGCAATCATTGTTGGTTGAACGGCGGGAGGGGTGACTTCAAAAAGTGCTACAACAAAATCTCGTTCTGCAACAACTTTTCCTTTCCGCTCTTCACATTTTCTTTCTGTCTTTTCATAGAGCATTGGGCCTATTATAGGCTGCACATTTTGTGGCATTTTTGCCACCAGACCGTCATATAATTCCTTAATTTCTGGTTGCCATTCCATAATTTATCACTTTTTTGATTTTTTTGATTTTTTTGATTTTTTGATTTTTTGATTTTTTGATTTTTCTAAGTTCATTTTGAATTTTCTATTAATAGGTTATTTCTTCTCTTTTGTAGCATAATCTTCATGGGTATGATCAGGTTCGTGCCAACAATAGGGGAAGGAGGCAAAAAAGTCACCAGTTTCACATTCAGCATGAACTCTACAACCTCCGCCGCATAGCTCTAGGTGGTGGCAGGTTGCACATTTTCCAGTGCGTTTTCGATCACGTATATCTTTAAATAATTGGGTTTCCATTATCTCTTTAAATGTTTGCTTACGAAGATTTCCCAGAACTAATTCTGAAGGATAATCACACGGGAAAAAGTTTCCATTTACATCAATCCCCGAGACCAATCGACATGCTTGACAGCCCACACCCCATTCGAGAGCAGTTAGTTCCTCATCGTTCTGAGGAGTTTCCATAAATGGAACCATATCGAAGGTATTTGCTCTATTCAGTGTTGTTGCTTTACCTTTCCGTATTGCATCAACTACGTTTTCGTATTTAAAATCATAAAAGTCCTTATATTGCTGGGGTGTTAATCCTATTTCGTCCCAATTTTTCTTTGCGCTTCTCTGTTTTATAATTGCCCTGAAAAAGGGAATTGCCCCCCATTCTTCGATTTGTCTTTTCAATTCCTCTAACTCATCGAAATTTAATTTCATCACAGTGGGAGTACAAATAACAAAATGACCATATTTAACGGCCGATTGAATTGCGTTTTTGGCATGTTCATAGGCATTAGGGATTCCTCTAATCTTTGTACATTTTTCGGGATCAACGCTGTCAATACTAATAAACATATGGCTCATCTTAGCTTTTGCACAAAATTCCGCAAATTCATCATCCAAAAAACTTCCATTCGTTGCGATGGCTTGATGATATCCTTTTTCTGCGCAATAATTTATTAGATCCTTGAGGTCTTTACGGAGAAGGGGCTCCCCTCCAAACCATATGTAACAACCTCTTCTTCCCTGTTCATTCAATGTCGTTTCAACATCATCTACAATCTCAATCCACTGTTCTGTTGTAAGTTCTTCGCGAGAAGACAAGCTTTCCGCAGCACAATGCAGACAGTTCATATTACATCGGTCGGTCAAATAAATAGTCATATGATACACGGTAGGCAAAAATGCTTGACCAATTTCATCCCATGAGCGATAAAATTCCTCTCTAATTTTGGATAATTTAATATAGCGATCGCTATCTATCCCAAGTTTTTTCAATTCATTAACAAGTGTTGCTTGAAAGGCATCGGGAGTTATTTTAAACAAAGCAGAGATGAGATCATCCTTACTTACAAAGCTAGAGTTCTTTAGTCTTGCAGTTTCCTCTGCGGCATCATGCAATAAAGGTTTAACCGCTGAGCGAAATCCTTCAGGAACTTGGTTTGTAAGTTCTTCAAATAAATCTTGTATTTCTTTTTTCCATTCCATATAATTCACTTTTTAAATTTGTATAGTTAATTGGTTTTAAATTTTCTAAATTGTTTTGAGTTGAGTTTTGATTTAATTCTGATTGTAATTTGAGTTGAGGTAAACTCAACCAGTCTATTCCCTTTATAAGACATAATCTAATGGTTCTTGATTTACATAAATAAGGAGAAGAAGGATAAAGCTGAATAGACAAAATAGTATAATTAAGATGCCATATAAATATTGGTTTATTAAAAGAAGTGGTAATACGTAATTGGCTCTTATTGTTATTTATTAAATAAAAACGAAGAAATAGTTCAGGAAAAGAAGATTTATAATAAATTAAAAAATAAAGAGCATGCAAATTCCACAAAAATGGTAGGGATTTAAAGTATTTAGGGTCTTTTATATCATTTTGCTTATATTTTTCAAGTCCGCCACTTCTTATTACCTTATCAAATTCTGTACTATTCAAGGAATGGGTAAAAATAGAGTCTAATGGATATTCATAATAACCTCCTTTCACGTCTTTTGAAGTATTTTTAGTATAGCCATAACCAAAAATAAAAAGCGGAGGTTCAGGATCTGAATATCCCTTTTTACAATAATGATAGATAGTCGTTTGAATGAAAGCCCAACAGTTTGAGATGATAATGATATCAATTAGATGATTGAGGGTGAAATATGTAAATTGCGTTCCTCCTTCGGGAATATATACAAGAGGTATTTTCGGCAGAGAAGTTATGAATATGGAGGTTCCACTTTTAATATATTCAGAAAAAAGAGCGGAGAGAATGGGTAAATCTTTAAAAAAACTAAGCATCAATATAAAAGGAAAACATAACATTAAGATACCAAAAATTATGAGGTATTTCTGCACTTTCGATATCTTTTGAATCTGCATGTAACTCGCCTTTATAAAATAAATTGATAATTACTATCTTTTGTCCACAGTTTTTAAACTTTTTTATATTATTATTAGTAGATTTTTGAGAAACTATAGAGTTATATCTCTAAACCTTAATTAGAGTTAGATTCGAAAAAAAGAAGCTTTTAATATCTTTCTTTTATTTCTATTTATAAATTAAAAAGACTGTTGATAAAATATGAGAAGCTTTCCATATTAATTTTCGTATAGTAATCGCCTCAAACTAATGCAGT
>SHMU01000011.1 GCA_008080765.1 Promethearchaeota archaeon
GTGAATATCATGGTAAAGTTCTTGACATCCGATGACTTATCGCATCAACCCTCCTTGAAGGAGGAATCCTTTCTACGCACGTGGAAGGGGTTTACCGCGACAAACAGCCCTAAGATATGCCCGCCAGCTAATGCTTAGTGGACTCGTGGGAATCCCCGTCCTTTAGGGCGGGGAGGCTTCAAATAACATAATT
The DNA here is from genome assembly GCA_008080765.1 of Promethearchaeota archaeon. GTDB lineage: Archaea > Asgardarchaeota > Lokiarchaeia > Sigyniarchaeales > SOKP01 > TEKIR-8. Next base: position 194 of record SHMU01000011.1, read on the forward strand.
AGATAAATAGAAGAGGAATAATTATATAATTAGAATAATATTTTAATGCATTGATCTAACCGTCAATTACTTAAATATAAAAAATGTCTATAATAGATATGCATATTCACATACGGGAGAGATCTCCGTGCTCAATACTCTCTCTTGATGAATTATACGAGAGCATATCTCCTCATTTAGATGGAATATGCATAACAGATCACGGAGTTCTAAAAAAAATCACATATCTCCCCTCGAGTTCGGTTAAAACTTTTTTTGGAGTAGAACTCTCCAGTAGAGAGGGTGATATATTAGCTTATGGATTGAATATGGTGCCCTCAAAAGATTTAGATGCAAAAAAAATTATACGCTATATTCATCATCAAAGAGGAGTGGCAATTGCGGCACATCCTTTTTCAAATCGACATTATGCCTTTCATGATTCTGTATTTGACTATGAATTTGATGCTTTGGAAATAAATGGGTCTATTCCAAAAAGTAGTAATGAAAAAGCAAAAATGGCAGCAAATGAAATGGATATCCCTTTAATAGGAGGCAGCGACGCACATTCCGAACATCAATTGAATTCCATTGCAACGAAATTTGATAACCCGATTAATTCTATTAATGATATAGTTAGGGCAATAAAAGAGAGGGAATGTAGTCCGATTCGGCTCTAAAAAGTGCTAAATTAAGATTACTAAATATCTATAAATTGATAAACTGCGACCTTGATTTTCTTATTTGATAATAGTAATTTTTTGTCCTAATGCTTGACCTGGGACTCCCTTTTTCTTGAAATGTGCTCTTACAGCTCCACTATTTCCGTGAGCTCGGGAGATTTTACCTTTTAATTCTTTGCCACTTGAAGAATACCATACAACGGTTCTTCCAATAAGCTTATTAGCATCTTTTCGTGTGGTAATACCAGAGAAAACTAATATACAATGTTTTGGATGGACGGTATGTCTACCTCTACGGTAATTTGCAATTATACCTTTTTTCCCGATTAATTCTAATTTATTCATTCTAAAAACTCTATTATGTAGTAGTTCAATTTTATACTTATCAAATCTAATCTTTGTAAAAATAAAAAATTTAGCTTTGATAAGGTATTGATTTAGGCGATTAACAGATGTGCTTTGTTATATGCATCATCGTGAATAGCAAAAAATTGTTCATTAAACTCTTTATTGGTTAAAGTTTTTTCTTGTTGAGAGAGCCTCTTCACTCTCAAATAGATATTAGATTCAATCTCTTCTTTTTTATCAATATATTTTTGCAGTTCTTTTTTACCAGCAGCACTTCGAAGTAATTGAAGGTAATTGGAATGAGATATCCATTTCCATTGGTTCTTCTTCTTTTGATAAGGTCCTGGCTTTTCAAATCTTTGATGGTTGATGGGAAAAATATACGGTTTATAGATACTTAAACATGGTAAAGTGGTGCCTGTGAACCAATGAATACTTTTACTATCCTCTTTTAATACAGACACTTGGGAACCTGTTGATTCAAATCCCCCGTGCATACATATTCCTGCTTGATGATCTCGTAAAAAATCCATCATTAAGCGGTCGGTAATTTTTCCTGCATTATTTTGTAACAATTGCTCTGTTCTTCCTTTACGTGAATAAGGAGAAGTTGAAGGGGATGAACCGGAAAAGGTAATAGCAAAATCAAAATCCCGTTCACCCTTGCAAAACCCTTTTTCTATTGCATGTTGAATAATTCCTTTCCTTCTCAAGTCTCCTTTTCTTCTAATGGTTAATCCATTGGATATTGATCTCGCGTTTTTAACCTTTTCAGCAATCCACCAATCATCTGCTGTTTCCAAAACATAGGCTTCTTTAGGATCAGCAATTAAGAAAGAGTTATGATACATCCAGCCAGGATCATTATATGCACAACCACCTCCTTGATGATATTTTTCTAGAAGCTCGGTTATAATATACAAAGCCTTAATCGCAGTCTTTCCTCTTTCAAGACCCAATCGAAGCAAATCCATCCCTAATAGTCCTTGATTTCGTAAGGGTTCATAAGTATGGACCGCCTCATTACCAATAACTACATCATATTCATTACAGCCTATTTCTGCGCCCCACATCCACCACGGTTGACTCAACAAGATGGCGGCTGTTTCTTTTACTTGAGGGATAGTTATGTAAGTACAATGTAATTGTTCTTGATTATTATATTTCTTATGGGGATTATAGGTAATCAATTGAACTTCATCTGATGGTCTATCTGAATTTTTACCAAAAATAATTTCCCCATCTGCTGTAGCAGTTTGTATGGCTACTAAGGTGTCACACATATTATCATTCCTTAACTTAATTAGATTTATGACTTCATATTAATGGTTAATTGAGCACGCTTGTTAAGCTTTTGCCATCGTTTTAAATAAAATCTGCTCGGAGTATTTGCAATAGAAAGCCCTTGTACCTGCTTTATCCATTGCTTTGTTTTATTTATACTTTTTTCAAAAGCCTCTTTAGACAATTCATTCATTCTTTTCCCGTCTAATTGTGCCGATAAAAATTCTTCCATTTGGTCGAAAAAGGAAGCTTCTAACTCATCTCTCTGAGCACGATAAGCATTAAGTCGCTTCTGATAATCTTTTAATACTAATCTATGTAATTTCTCATGATGCCACCATAATGCATCAGGATCATATTTTTCAGTAGCTTTCTTACATATTTGTGGAAAACCCTCCTTAGTAAAAAATATGGGTTTAAATATACCCGTACATGGTGCTGAAGTGCCCGTGACCCAATGAACTTGAAGCTCTTTCTTTAAATGGGCAACATGGGAGCCAACTGATTGGCTTGGAGTTTTAAAGGAAATATAATGCATACAAGGACTCTTCATAGAACTTTTATAGGGTGCCCAATCTTTTTGCTCAGAAGGAGATATATTATGATTTCTTAACGCGGACATCATCAATTGAGGAGTAATCTTGCCCTTTTTTTCTCTCAAGATTTCGGTGGTACATGCGATGCGATCTTTTCCCTTTGCAAAGATCTGCTTTATATGAAACCGAGGAATATAGGATTCAGCAAAATTAAACTCGGATTTGGACTTACAATATCCCTCTTTAACAGCATGAGAGATTAAGTTTGGATGAATCAGATCATAATTCGTCCCAATTGTCAATGTGTTGGAAATAGCTCTGATATCCTTTACTTTTTCCGCGATCCAATATTTGTCGGCAGTTTCTAAGACCCATGCTTCTTTTAAATCCGCAATAATAAAACTATTATGATAAAATAAGTTTTTGTGTAAATATCCGCAATCCCCACCTTGCCCAAACTTTTCTAATAATCTAACAATTACTTGGAGCGCATCTTGAGCGGATTTTGTACGTTCCAATGCTAAACGCATTAAATCCATTCCTAATAATCCCTTTTTTCTATATGGTTCTTTAGACCATACTGCTTCATTACCAATAGTGACTCCATACTCATTTGCCCCCATCTCGCATCCAAACATCCAAAATGGCTTCAACAAAAGTACCGCATTCGTTTCCTCAACTTGAGGAATAGAGATATACGTACATTTTACTTTCTCATTTCTTTCATGCTTCTGTTTTGGGATATAAAGGATATTATGGGCTTCATTCGGTACTCTATCCGAATTTTTCGCAAATAATACCGAATTATCCTTTGTGCAATTGCTCAGAGCAACTAATGTATCACACAATAGACATCAATTCTTAATTTTTTTCATATTTAATAAACCACAGAATAAAGATATAATTCTGTGTATAATTAATAATATGTAATAATATAAGATTTTTTGATTAATTTTGAACAATAAAGAACACGAAAATATTTGGATACTTACTTTCGAATTCGAAGGAGTGATCAAATTAGGTGGATTAGGTGAAGTTCCGGCAAACCAAGTGAAAAGTCTATCGGATAAATTTGATTTCACTGTATTCATGCCCTCTCATGGTCAAGTAAAAAGATTGAAAGAACAAAAAAAGTTTATAAAATTACCTTTTACCTCTACAGGAGATTTAGATCTTACTTCTATAGGAGAACCAGAAATAAAAGATATATATTTATTAGGTTTTTATAAATTTAATTTTGAAGGATATCACGTAATATTAATTAACGGAGAAAACACCTTTTCAGAGAGATATCTTAATGATTCAAGTGTATATAATCCCGAAACTTTCCGAATAAAACAAATTCTATATACTCTTGGCATAAAAGCGTATATCACTCACATTTTAAAAGAAAGTCCTGCAATGGTACCTTCTTTAGTACATTCGCATGATTATCATGTGGTCCCCTCATACATAGCTCTCAAGCAAGCTTTACTTAAAAAGCAGAAAGATATTTCCTCAATTTTTACGTTACATTTACTCACATGGCCGCGATATGAACTCAAATTTGTAAAAGCTTGTGGAATAGATGAAACCCCCATAACTATTCGATTTAAGGACGGTATACAACGATTAACGATTGAGGACATTTATGAAGTATGTAATGATACTAAGAAAAATGGTGAAAACCGTCCCCCTTCCATGGAAAGAATTGGTGCGGTGGTAAATGATTTGGTAATTTCAGTAAGCAAATCATATTTAAACTCAACTATCATACCCAAATTTGGAGAAGATCTCATCAAATTTAAAACGGATTACGTTTGGAATGGCTGTGATTGGGACTATCACGTGATATATCAAGATGTAATTGAATCATTGGGTTCCGAAATCCGCAATGTATTAGATATATCTGAGAATTCAAAAATATCCAGAAAACAATTGAAGGAATATCTTTTAACATACAAAATAGGAAATCTGGGTCAGAGCCCGTTAATTAATTCCGAAATAATAATTAAAACGATAAATGAGATTTCTCAAGGAAATATTTTTATTAGGAACGGTATTATAACCCCCTTCGGAGAGGTTGGACCACTTGCTATAAGTACGGGACGTATAACACGCCAGAAAGGGTTTGAGACTATTTTTGAAGCTCTTCCAAAGATTATAAATGTCATTCCCAATGTGAAATTTTTACTTTTAATTCTTCCCACAGAATATTCCCTATCTCAAATTAAAGAGTATGCTCAATATGTAAAGCAATATCATCATAACCTCAGAATAATTTTCGGGATAGCACCTAGTATTTTTCATCTGGCTCATATAAGTGCTGATGTTTATTGTGCATTATCTCGATGGGAACCGTTTGGAATTATTGCTTTAGAAGCAATGGCTTCCAAACTGCCTGTTCTGGCAACAAAGGTGGGAGGTTTACAAGAAACGGTAGTAGATATACGAGATGATCTAGATGCAGGCACAGGAATGTTAATTGAAGCGGATAATCTCTCCGATTTTTCCAAGAGTGTCATTTCTCTCCTAAAAGCTGCTGAATGCTCAGAAATGAACGATGAGAACGATCAAGAAAAGAACAACATAATTCAAGAAATACCAGATCCCTATATAAAAAAAATAATTAGCAAAGATCCTTCTTATTACTCAAAATTAAGAGAAAATTGTTATAAGCGGGTGGAAAATAACTTTCGATGGGAGGAGGTATCAAAAAAATTATTGAAATTATATAGAAGTCTTTTATAAGGAAAAATAATATCTTTTTCTATTCTTACTTGCTAGCTTATTGAAAAATTTGAATTTTAGACATTGAGTTAAAGTGGCATATCAAAAAGCAAAAAGGGACACAAGATTTGATTTCAGTTTATAGGCAAAAATAATGAAAATTTAGAACCTTTTGAAGGTTCACCGCTAACTCGATCATCAATTTTTAACTCTCCCCCATAATTTGAAATTATTTTCTTTACAAGAATTAACCCAAGTCCACTTCTATACTTTGAGATATCAGTCTCAGAGAAAAGTTTTGCGAGATAAGATTTCATTTCTTCTGTTAATCCAATTCCGTTGTCAATGAATTCAATTTTTTTAAAATGTAAATCCGCTCTTTTAATTTCTGAAATATTTATAACTATCTCCTTGACCTTATTAATATTGTGCGTGATTCCATTTAGAATGAGGTTGAAAAATACATTTTTTACATACTTATTGGCTTCAACCACGTGTTTTTTTTGGATTGTATTTAATTCTATTTTTATATGCATTTGTTTATATCTATCTTTAATTACATCTATTACATCCCGAAGCAGTGAAATTATTTCTATAGGTGCTAATTTTGGAGAGACGATATCTACTTTTGATAAAGTGCGAGCATTTTTTACCAATTCAATTCCGCGATTTATTTGGTTTCGAATATTATCAAGGAAAATTTCGTCACTCTGGTTAGAATCTTGTCGAAAAAGCTCATCTCTTCCTAATTCAAACGAAATCGAAAAATTTTGCAACATATTCGCTACATCATGGGCAAAAAGATCTTTATACAGCTCAGCATTATTATAAGCATTCTTATACTTCTCTTCAGATTTTTGAATCTCTTCTTGAGCTTTTAGGATGTTTTCAGAATATTCTTTTATAATTTTGGTAATATAATATATGAGGTAAACAACAATACAAGATCCCACAATATAAAGCAAAATATAAAAAATAAGCTTTGTAGGCAATATAAAGAAGATAAACACAATCATTTCTGTAAGTATGCAAATCGTGAGTAAGATTAATCCAGAGACTTTTGCTTCAATGGAATTCCTTTTAAACCGAAAATAAAAATAAAAAATTACATAGATTACCGAAATAACAATTGGGGGATTAAGAAGATGAAATAAGATATAGTGAGAAATGTTAAAATCTTGGAAAATCATTTTAATCGTATTATTCTAATATTGGGAAATATAATTTCAATAATAAATTCACGTTTGATCTTAATTGAACAGATTTATTAATTCAAGGATGCCAAAAAGGATATAACTTTTGAATTATCGCATTTTTTCGGTCAGGAACCACATCTATTTCCTTTCTTACCCAATCTGAAATCCAATTATACTTCTGCTTGAATCGAGTATCCATGAAAATTATGGCTCCTTTATCCGTTAACTTCCTAATGGGCCGTCCCGAAGCTTGGTTTGCTCTTTGTATTGCGGGGTAAAGATAAGCGAACTCCCAACCTTGATGATCGAATACGCTATCATAATATTGAATTTTGGCATTCACACGAGGAGTAGGTAAATGATAAGGAAATCCTGCGATGACTACAGAATTCATATAATCTCCCGGATAATCTTCTCCTTCCGAATTTCGACCCCCGCATACACCTAATAAAACACCTCCAGAATTTTTTCGGCTCGTCATAGATTTAAAATCTTTGATCAAATAAGCATTTTCGGAGGCTGATAACCCGGGTTTTTCGATAAAAAGTTTCTTGTGATTTTTCACAACAACTTGTTCAATTCCATGGTTAAGTAAAGATTTTAAGATTTTATAGGATGCACAAAAAATACCTACATTTTTGGGAGTACAATATAATACCTCATCGACTTTTTCAATCATTTGTTTAAACATTTTAGGAGTACGGTTTTTTCTTCTAGTATCTACCCCTTCAGTGATAAGTGCTCTTATATTCTTTTTTTTAAACGGAGAATCAGCAATAATTCCTTTATAAGGTTTGCCCGTCTTCATCAAACCCATCAAATGATTGTATACATAGGGATTTATTGTACCGGATAAATGGAGACTCGTATAACATGTGGATAAAAGAGGAATAGTAACTTCTCTCGGATCTAAAGCGACAATTTCAATTGATACCGATTTTTTTCTTTTGTTATGAGTACTACGGAGAGTATAGCAAAAAAAATAATTTTCAAGTGAGTAGCATCTTATCCATTTTTGCCAAAATTCTGCCAATGAGCTGAGAAAATTTGGAGCAAATTCACCATTGACGATTTTCTCCTCTTGGAGAGCTAATCCATAATCATCGATTTCTTGAAGCAAAGTTTCAAATTGCGTTAAATCCGCATAGCCCAATTTGGTAATAATTGAATTTAATATTTTTTCAGGTTTTATTGGTGTTTCTGCTGCATTCAGATTCGATTTTTTTTTATCTAATTGGTTTTGTAATAATAAGATAAATCTTCTCATTATGCCTGCTCTTGCTCTGATTCTGTCCACATCAGTCAAGCATCGGGCTAATAGATATGGAGAAATCCTGAGAGAATTTACTTCCGTACTTACATCAATGAGATTGTGTGCTTCATCCAAAACTAAGATACAATTTTGAAGTTCCTTTCCAATAAATTTTAAAAACGTTTGTCTGATAAATGGATTAAAAACCCATTGATAATTGCAAATAATTACTTGCATTTCAGATAAAAGAAATTTGCTAAGAAAATAGGGGCATAATTTTTTATCTTGACAGAGATTTATCAATACATCTGCATCAAAAGGTTTATCTAAAGTCTCAGGAGAAATCAACACAGGATTCTTTAATTCATTCTTTTTTTTAATTAAATTCACAAAATATCGACAGCTTCTATTTTTTCTCAAATCTCTGCAAATTGACATTGAGTCGCGCGGATTGGGATGTTGTGAAATGAGGTTTTCATTAAGACACATCTCATTTCTGCCGCGAATAGAAAGTCCATTTATCCTAACTTCTTTATGTCTATTGGATATAACTGCTGAAATCTTTATCAATTCCTTAATTACCCGAGAATTTTGAGAGTGAGTACGACATAAATAGAGAATTTTTAAATTGTTTTTAATGGCAACGGGAAGGAGAGCACTAAGCGCAATAATAGTTTTTCCAGTACCATTAGGTGCAGATAAGAGTATATTTCTTTTTTGGAATGCGCTTTCTTCTATTTGTTTAATAATTGTCTCTTGCCCTTTCCTATATTCTGAATAGGGAAAAAAGTCTTTAAAAGTTAAGTTCATCTTCATATTCATCATAACAAATCGTCCATTCGAACTAAATTTTTTTATTAACCTATCAATATATAATTCTAGTAAACCGAATAAATAGAGCTAAAAATTGATCAATAGCTAAAATATGAATTAAAAATAAAAATAAATAATATCATATTTCATTACGTGTATGAGTGAACAACAACAGAATTTAACGATTAAACAATTATTCTCTGAAAAAGTAATTTTAAATATCACATTATTTTCAGTATTCTTCATTTTTACGCTTGCTCAAGAATGGGATGATATTTTCCTTTTCTTATTTCCCATCATTACGTTTTGTTTTTCTCTTTTTTTTAAAATAATTGGAGTTAATAAATGGAGAATAAGATTTGAGGATAGTCCTATTATATATAATCCCTTAGGTTCAGAACATAAAAATTCCCATAGATTCATGTTTTGTTCCTTGTTATTGATGCTTTTTTTGTTTTGGATAGGTGCCGAATCTCTGTATCATCCTCAACTTCTCGATAAATATGGTTTTTATTTTAATGTGATCTTCTTATTTCTTTATTCCCTCCCCTTTTTTTGGATATTTTCAGATATATGGAAATATAGTAATATAAAAGTATCATTTAAGGCTACTGAGCCTAACCATCTGGAAGTTAAAGAACGTTATGAACAATTAATTCGCTTTTTAAAAGTCGAAAACTTTCGCTTAGTATCCTATATTAATCTCGCAATTTTTCTTTCTTTAATTGGCTTGAATGTTTTGCTTACATGGCTAACTTATACGGGAAGAATAGAAGGGATATTCTTGATATTACCGGGAACGGGTATTGAGTTTTCTAAGCCATTTCTAATATCATATATATTTTTTCCTTTCTTAATTATTTCCCCCTCTTATACAATTCCTCTCTTGTATTTAGTCTATAGAGATATTAACACCTTAAAAGAATCTGATCTTCAAAATATTCTTGAAGATCTCTCTGAGAATATGAGAGTTTTAATTTTAGAAAATTTTAATTCATTAAACAAAAAATTACTCAAAGATATCCAAATAGATACATTCATAAAGAATTTAGAAGATGAAATAAAACCTGAAGGAGAGAGAAAACCCCATAAAAAAATTGACTATGCCTCAAAAATCTCTCATGTGCATCAACCTAAAGAGGTGAAGATTCAACAAACACAGAACAGCTCTCCGCTAGTAGAACCTAAAGATATCACTAAAAGAGAGAGTTCTGAACCGAAAACTACGGTATATCAAATGAAAAAAGAAATTGAAAAGATAAAACAAAAAGAGATAGCTTCTCACTCTTTTAAGAAAGAAGCTTATGTTATACCTGAAAAAAGAGATTACGCAAAGCAATTAAGAGAAGAAATCCAAGATGAATTGGTAGATATCCAAAAAAAATCCGAAGAACATAAAGAATGGGTACAAAAAGCGGTATCTGATTCTATTTTGACCATTGAAAAAACGAGTGGGAGAAGAGCATGTCCAAAATGTAACGAAGATCGCGGTTCAATGATTCACGAGAGTATTGATAAAAGCAATATACTCCTAAATTATCCACGAATTTATAGCACTAAGTTTAAGTGCGGAAAATGTGGAACAGAATGGAGGGAGAAATGAAAAATAGAACTGCTTCTCAGATCGAAGTTTCAATTATTATAGGTATAGAGAGATCCTCCTTATAAGGTTTTTTAACAGAAGAATATTTCTATTTACATTGTGTGGTTTTTCAAACAACTTTATATAATTTATACTCTTTACTTAATCAGAATAGAATTTTTCAATTATTAAAATTAGGTAAATGATATGAAAGTAGAAAAATCATCGCAGGAACTCGAAAATGAAGTAATCTACGCAGGACTATGCATTCACTGTGGTTCATGCAACGCCTTCTGTCCCCACATGGATTTTAGCGAAGAAACAGGAGAGGCATATGTTGTGGATGAATGTGCCGAAACAGTAGGGCTCTGTTATAATGCATGTCCTAGAAGTTTTCTCCCCATAAAAGAAATTGAACAAAAGATCTATGGAACGAATCGCGTAGATCTTGCTGTGGGAGTATATAAGGATATCATTCAAGTAGAGTCTAAAGGCGGAGACATTTTATATGACATAGTAAAAGCCGCCTTTGACGAAGGAGTAATAGAACACATTGTTTTGGGAGAACAAAAAAGCAAGAAACCACCGGTTGCATTTCCAGTTGTTGTCGATAATGCAAAAGATGCCAAAAAATACATTCCCACCAGTACTATAGAAAATGCAGGACCCTTAATTACGGGAATTGGGCAAGCATATTTAGACAAAAAGAAAAACGTGGGGATTGTTGCAAATCCCTGTCATCTTCAAGGATTAGGGAAGCTTTTAACAAACGATTTTAATACGGGTGCAAAAGAAACAGTAAGCTTAAAGATAGCATATGCATGTTCCTCTGGTGGTATGGCAGGTTGCAAATATTGTACGGATTTCTCTGGAGAGTTCTCTGACATTTCATACTCCCCATGGGGTGCTCCTAAAGGGCAAGCGCTTCTCATTATCAGAACTGATTTAGGGCAAAAAGTTGTGGATGCCGCAATCGCCAGTAAATCATTAAAAGTGACCGAGAAAAATCCTGATCTTGCAGAGATGAAGAAGTTTTTAAACCGCAAACGGAAGAAAAATTTCAAAACACTTCTTGGTGACATCTTAGTTAATGCGAGATATCTCCAATTGGATTTGGAACAGCTGAAAGAGCACATTTTAGAAGAATAAATGCTGAATAATTTATCCTTCTTCTTTTCTTTTTATCTTCTTGTTGTATATTAAGCATTTATACTTTTGATTCAGTTATAATTCTTAAGCCGCCCATTTAAAAGGATTAATTATTATTAAAAAAATATTTTATGAATAGGTTATCTTTCCTAAAAGGATAATAGGAACTTTGAAATACCTTTATATTTCCCTTAAATGAGAAAGATATCCCTCAAACCTAAGATTGTGGGAATTTTATCCCACAAAAATGATGATATGTAATAGTTCAAAGGAGAAAATTATAAATAGTAAGATTTTTATATAAAACACGAATATATTTTTATAAAGTTATTGATATTTTTTAGACAATAATAATTGAGGGGGAGAGGGATAAAAAAATTAAAAAAAACACAAGTGTCCCTCTTCTCAATGATTATTAAAAAAGTAATATTATAAAAATCAGAAAAAAGTGAAGAAAAATGTCAGAGAGATCATTTTTAAAAGAGAGACTTCGAAAGAAGAATCTATGTGAAACTGATACTGATTGGGGAGAAAATGAGTGCTGTGAGAACCCCTGTATTGAGAGACGCGATGGAGATTCCGTATGCATTAACTGTGGAATGGTATACGGGAAGAACATCGTCAAGAATGAGCGAAGAGCATATACTGCTCAGGAAGTAGAGAGTCGAAGACAGACGGAGCCCCGTTGGAGAGGATTTGGTCCTCGAACTATTTTACCGAACGATAACGTTGATTCCAAGGGAAACAAGTTAAATGTCAAGGATAAGACATTATTTTCCAGATTATCCAAGATTCAGCAATCATTAATCTCCAGCATCGAGCGAAATTTCTGGGAAGCAAAACCTAAGTTGAAAATGTTGATTTCCAAGTTAAATATACCCGAGTATATTGAGGAAACAGCATGGAGAATTTATACGGAAGTTGCAAAGCGAAAATTGACAATGGGACGATCTATTGATGGATTTATTGGAGCTTCATTATATGCAGCAATTCGAATTCATGAATTTCCTCGATTACTCGAGGAAGTAAGTGATGCATCAATGACTTCACGACATACCATTATTCGCTCACTTGGCATGATTATTAAACAGATCTTACCCGATTTGAATTTGAAATATCGTCCAATAACCAGCGAGCAATTAATCTTTAGATTCGGCAATGATTTAGGGTTACCCTTAAATACACAAAAACATGCATTAGATTTATTACGGAACTCTTCAACCGGAGGACTTAACCGAATAGGAAAGGATCCAAAGGGGTTTGCCGCATCCGTATTATACATGGCAGCAAAGAAAACAAATGAGCGAAAGACGCAAGCAGAAGTGAGTGAAGTGGCTGGTATTACGGAAGTAACTCTGAGAAGTCGTGTGAAAGATATTAAGACCGGATTAAAAAGAGCTGCGACGCATTAAATTAAACACCAAGAAATCATCTTTTCTCTGATATTCAAATGATGAGTAAAGTTTGAAAAGGAATAATTAGTATAGTTTTTTAATAGTATCTCTTTTGAAGTATCTATGTAAGTAAGAATGTGTGTAGTAATTAATATGTTTTAAAGAAGTTAGAAGTTAGAATATTTAAACAAATATTTTGACATTTTAACATTCTGTTTTTTATTTTTTATTATTTATTTTTTATTATTTATTTTTTATTATTTATTTCCTCAATTCTTAATATATTTTTTGGAGTTTTTTTATCATTATCATAGTTCTAGGGATTAAAAAATTACTTTTTAGAACACGATAATACAATTTCCTCCTTTTTTTTCACCTTCTTTAAAGCCTTGTAAGCCAAAAAAATCGAGGCATCCTTTTTTAATTCCGTATTACTATTTCGAGAGATCTTACTTATGCTCGGACTTTTACCTACATATATTCCAATGCTTAAAGAAGTAGGAGCGTTTAATTGCTTTGCTTTTTGAATAATTTGGTCTCGCAATTTCTTCATAAGATCATATACTACATCTTGCTCTTGATTTAAAAAAAGAATTGCCTCTTCTGTCCCTTTCCTCTTATTTAAGCCCCATAGTTCTATAGCACAATATCCCTGAATTAGCTCCAAAATTCTATTGGTTAAATATCCCGTAATCGGATTAGGGGTAGAACATAGTCACTCCACAATTTATCATATCATTTTATCAAAGCTGATCACTATTTTTGAGACCAAACATCATAGGAACTATTTAGAAGCACTCAGAAGGGTAAAAAGCCTCTATTTTTGCCTCTATAATGAAAATTATATCGCATTCGTTCAAATGTTTTTTTAAAACATTACAATGATAACACAACTATAATACTATATTTTTTATTCAAAATAACAAACCAATATGTAAGCAAGCGATTTGTTTAAAATAAGCTATACAACAATTGGATTAGAAAAAGAGTATGTCAGATCACTATCCTAATAATCATAATCATAATTATACTGTTCAAATTTGTCACTTCTGTCAGAGAAGGCAAGAAATTGCGTACTACTGTGAGAATTGCGGTACCAGTTGTTGTTCTAATTGTTTACTTGATGAAAAAATAGATAATTTAGTTTGTCAAGATTGTAATTCGAAGAATATTCACGATACAGGAAATAAAAAAGTATGTAAAGAATGTGATTCTGAAAATGTATTAAAAACCAGTCAAACAATAAAAGGATGCCCACGTTGTCATTCAAACCGTATTGTAAATATATTTGAGAAAAAAGAGACCCTTGAACAGAAATTTTTGGAATTGATTAAAAATACCAGATTGCTTTTAGAACCTTTTAGAAATCTTATTAATGAGCTTCATTTAACGAAGGATAAAATTAAAAAAGCGAGAGATCCTCCCATCCAATGTTATCATTTTCCTAAAATGGAGTCCGAGCTGGTATCTATCTTTAAATTACTTGATTATATTGAAGACACTCTTTTAGAGAGAATTAACATCTATTTCCATCACTTGGCATTGAATCGGAATTACTTTTTTGATATTTATTCTCAACCAAACTCTAATGTACGAATTATTGAGGGGATTCTCGATAATTTGAGGGAAAGCTATAGTTCCATTGAATCCTTTATTGAAGCAAAAATAGAGAAAATCGAAGTTGATATTAAGGCTCTCTCGAAAAATTTAGAATTCATCAATAAAATCACGATGCTTTTTGAAGAATATAAGCGCTTCATCAATCTTGCTGACGATGAAAAACCAATTTATGCCATAGACGCCAAAATTTCCAACAGCCATAATAGCAATGGTATACTTCAGAGAGAAAAAGGAGTTTTGTTTATTACCAATTATGATCTTTCCTTTATACACGAATTCGGAGTAATCAAGAAGAAGCAAAACCTAATCTTCAAAGCACCTGTAGAAGACATTATCAGAATTAAGGAAATAGGCAAATTATTTAAAAAACTTTATATCGAATTTGCATATGGTAATTATGAGCTCACGCTTCCAAGCAATGCAATTTCGAGAGTAATTGAATATATCTTACTGGCAAGAAATTTTGATGAAACGAGTATCTATGACCATAAATCTTGGGAGAAGCTTAACACTATAAATTGCGATTTAAGCGACTTGAAGAATTTTATTGAAGAAGGCATTACATCCTTTTTTTCCTTAAGATGTAATATGAATAATGAGAAACATCGGGGATTTATCCACGAGCACTCTAGAGATCATTCCTATTGTGGTCAATCCCCAAATCATGATTATAGAAGACCTTCCTCCACTAGACCTTCGTTACAATCCTCACCCGATCGTTCGGATGAGTTTTATTTCAAATCATATGCTCAGTCTAATGGAACTAATAGAAACAGAAATATAGACCAAGATGAAAGCAATTTCTATCGCCAGAAAGACCGAAATGATTACCAACATCAATCCGAGAATCTCTATAGTGCACCCTTACGATCTCAAAACACATATCCTATGCCCTCCCCTTATGAATATGAAGATCACTTTCCGGACAGATTTAATCCTCAACGATTTAAAACTCATGATACTGGGAGATCCTATCAAAATAAAGATCGTTCTCCTATAAATAAAGAACAGAAAAGCATCCTTATGAAAAAATTAGAACGAGCCCAAAAAGAATATGGCAACGGACAACCATTTTTAAATCAAGTGAATAAAGTTGCAAATGATTTCATCAACCAAGGCAGTTTTCATAGACCCTCTCCTTCCAGAATCAATAATGGTGAGTTGGATGTAGATATGAATATGAAGTTTCAAGATTATAATCGAAATCATCTTTCAGATTTTTTTAATACCGATACCAACACATCTACACAAGAACGCACCACCCCTAAAAATCGTGCCAAACCTACATATTCCCCTCCATCAGAAGAAGATGAGGAAGAATTTGAAAATCTCAAAGCTGAACGCTATTGTATTCTGGAAACCATAAAAACGCTTGAAAAGAAGTTTGATGAGGGAAGACTCACCCGAAATGATTTTATGAAAAGCCATATGTCGCTTAAAAAAGATCTATTTCGAGTAAATTCAAAAATAAAGAATATTCGCTTAAAACAAGAATCACGCTGGGACTTCAATAGAAATTATTAACTCCT
Organism: Promethearchaeota archaeon; assembly: GCA_008080765.1. Classification (GTDB taxonomy): domain Archaea; phylum Asgardarchaeota; class Lokiarchaeia; order Sigyniarchaeales; family SOKP01; genus TEKIR-8. The sequence goes on from SHMU01000011.1 coordinate 16,268, forward strand.
TCTTTTTTTAGTCGCTCTTTTTTACGGAATTATGCAAACTTATAGCTTTAAATTATTATAATTCTTATCCTTTGTATGAGTATTAATGATGATGGTCTCAATAGCACCATTGTAGGGTCTTTTCCGCTTCAAAATATGCAAGAAAATATGGCCCGCACCATACTGGATCAAGCATCCCTAGGAATTGATTATATATGTTATGGACAATTAGAGAGCATGATTTCTCAGTTTTTAACCCCCCTCAGTCTAGAGATATCCCCACTCGTAGAAGAAAAAGGTATTTATCTTTTATCTGATGATTTTAAGATTCCAAATACTCCAATAGCAGTACACTATGGGGAATACCTTACAAAACTTGCCAATGAACATGAAGATCTTTTTAGAGATATTAAAGGGTTGAAGGCATGCTTAACAGGACCTTTCACCCTCGCAAGTGAAATTATTCTTAGAGGAGATCTTGCTAAAGGATTGAAAGCTCTGGTATTTAAGGAACCACGAGCAATAATGGTCGATTGGATTATTGATAAGTTAGCAGATATTATGAAACAAGTCGGAAAAGCATATAGTGATATGGGAATTAATTTAATTTCTATGGATGAGCCAATATTAAGTTTATTAGTGGGAAAACGAATACTTTTTCATTCTGAAGAGTTTATCATTAGGATTCTAAATAAAGCGATTTCTGGAATTGAGGAATTGTCTTCAATCCATGTATGTGGTCAAATAAGCCCCAAATTACGCGATCTTCTGCTTCAAACTGAAGTAAATATCCTAGATCATGAATTTCAAACAAGTCCTAAAAATTTAGAAATTTTTCAAAAACAACATTTCAATACGGAGAATAAATATCTTGCATATGGTGCAGTTCGTACAAAATTCCAAAAAATAGAGGGAGCATCCGTTAGTGAGTATGTTGAGCCAATCCCTACAATTAAAAGAAATATTGAGAAAGTTGCTGACATTTACGGAAAGGAAAATCTTTTTATTAAACCGGACTGCGGGTTTCTCTCATTAAGGGACTCTTTCGAAGAGGAATTTGCATATCAAATAGCTATTAAAAAATTACAAAATATGGTTTCTGCAATTAAAATAGTACGATAAAAAGAAAGGATTTAACTGCAATCTGTGAACTAAGCACTTTTTCTCTTTTCTCTAAAACATCCCAAATTGCATTGAATGATGACTAAATCTACAGGGAATATTCCTCTTGTTTTTAAAAGAAAATTGGGATGCTCCTATTATATGAGGTTTTTCTTAATATGTATATAATGGACTAAATCAATGATAAATAAAAATCCCCCTTGAATTATCACTCCAAATCCATTACCTTTTAAAAAGAGACTGCCGCCCAATAAAACTAAAAGAATGCCGACAATCATATATCCAATATCTAAATAGGTGTTTACCAGAAATACTTTTTTGATTTTTTCTAGAACGAATTCTTTTTTGCGAAACAAAACAATTATTCCCAGTAGGAAATCGATAAGTCCCCAAAAAAATGCTTGAAGAAGTATACCCTTTATCAACTCAGATGTGGAAAAAAGATAGTAAATGCTGATTGTCATGTTGATTCCACCCCAAATTAATAAGGGTGTGCTGATTCGAGTTTTTAAATTTCCTCTTTCAGAATTACTATCCATAGGATATTGAAAAGTTAGTAAAATATTAATCATCTGCTTTCAAATCATTAATTTATTGTTCTTTTCTCCTATGAATGATAACTTTTGAATAAAAAATTGTGAAGAACAACTTTTGAATAAAAGTATGTGAATGATAACTCAATTCGAGCATTATAGATGTATAAAAGCAGTATTGATGAGGGGATAATTAACTAGTATGTGAAAATCCACTCATTAATCAATAAAATTTTTAATTTTCGTCACTTCATAGAATATAGAAAATCTAATACCTAAGCTAAGTCTTACAAGACTCCTCCGCTAAAAATTCCCTCAAAAAAATGGTCTCTTATAGATTTTTATTATATTAAAAACCTTGATTTCTAGAAATAAATTAGTGAAACAAACGGTAAAAAATCTTTAAGGGAAAATCAAGAGTAATAAAAAATAATTATTTTTCTAATTCTTCTCTTAGCTTTTTAATCTCTTCTTGAAGTTTGTCCTTAGAATCTTCTTGTGGGAAATCTTCAAGGGGCACATCTGAGATATATTGTAAGTCATCCGCAGGGACTTCAGGCATATCTCCAGCAGATTCCAACAATACTTCTGATTCTAATTTATCCAATTCCGCATCTACATCTATGGCTAAGTCGATCTCTGGATCCCCCGCTAAGATATCGGCAGCCTCCTCAATCTCGGTTACATATAAGTCAGAGTCCTCAGCAATTTCGGCAGCTTCCGTGGGAGATGCCTTGGCTGCAATAGTTTTTAATTGATCTCTCATCCCACCCATTAAAGAACCAGTATCTGCAACTAATTGTCCCTCTTCGATTGCTTGAATTTGTCTTTCAATGCGAGTCCTGATCTTATTCGTTCTGTCCATCTTTCTTTGATAATCTTTGTATTGAATAAGAAAACTCTTCGCTCTATCTTTTTCGCCTCTCTTTAATGCGATCTTTGCATTCTTTCGGCTTATTTCTGCTCGCTGGCTGAGATTCTTATTCTTTAATGCCAACTTCCGAATATGTGTTTTGGCTTTAGTAATTGTCACGTCCTTATCTCTCTGTTTCTTAGGAAAGAGCTTGTCCTTTAATCCTATCTTATATCACCCTTTTGAAATTGTAGATAACACTATTTTTTGTAATATATAATGATCATATAATGCTTTTAGTTTAAAAATTTATTGTGCTTTTAGCTAAAAAATTATTCAGAAAAAACTCAAAATCTATTTTGAGTAAATAAGATTATTATTGTTAAAAAGGTTTTCATAAACCAATTATTGAAAATGATTGGCGATTAAAATGAAAAAACTAATTTTAGATTTTCAAGAAAAAAATGAAGAGTTTAAGGAACTGGTTCAAGAAGCATTTAATAGAGATATTTTACACTTTCTTACCGATACAAGTACATATTCGGAATTTAAAGATATTGAACGTATAATAACTTATACACGAAATTTAGAATTAGATGTTGATTATCTGCTTTATGATCAATTAGAGCAATTAGAAAATGCCGCCGAAAATCAAAATCTCAAGAAAGGAATCGGTTATTACAAGGAACTGCGTTCAAAAGAAGATGAAGTAGAAATTAAAACTGTATCTAACAATCGAAAGGTGAATTTTATTATTGTATCGGCTAAGGATTGGAAGATTATTCCCTTTGAAAATTTAATCGCAGAAATGCACAAAAAAGATACGGAATTGATAGCAGAAGTTGATACGGTAGAAGAGGCTGAATTAATGCTCAAAACTCTGGAAATTGGAGTTGATGGGATTTTATATACACCTAAGACAGCAAATGATATTATTGAACTTAAGAAATTGATTGGGGTTGGTTTTGAAATTCCCTTAACAGAAGCAGAAATAAAAAATATTCAAACAATTCCAGAAAGTGACCGGGTATGCGTGGATACAACCTCTCTGCTCTTACCGGGAGAGGGAATGTTAGTGGGAAGTACTGCAATGGGATTTGCGCTGGTACATGCAGAGGTGTTTGAGACTCAATTCGTAGCATCTCGCCCTTTTCGAGTCAATGCAGGTGATGTGTCTGCCTATATTTTAGTACCTGAGGAAGATGTACAAAAAAGTGAGGGCTATCGAACAAAATATCTCAGCGAATTAAAAGGTGGTGATAAAGTATTGGTGGTAAATTCGAGAGGTTCCGTGAGAATTGCTTCTGTGGGAAGAGTGAAGATAGAGAGACGACCAATGCTGCGCTTTGAATTAATTGCTCGAAAGGAAGATATTGACGTGCCAATAAGCTGTATTTGCCAGAATGCAGAAACCATTCGACTTGTGAACTCAGAAGGGAGAGCAAAATCTGTTGTTGAATTAAAATCGGGAGATAGGATATTGGTTCATATTGGTCCGGGAGCTACTCATTTTGGAACTGCTATTAAAGAAACGATAATTGAAAAATAAAAAAGTTTCTATCTTACTCCTTTTTTCTTAAGTGAACATTGAAATTTCTGAATGCTTTTGAGCCTCTTCAAAGATAGGTCCTTTCGTAAGAACTCCTAATGATAATCCACTTCCTCGCACCGATAAGACCACGTCTCCTATCTGTAATCCATAAGTTTTTAATAAATCATCGGATAACTTAAGAATACCATTTTGAATCTTTTCCCAACAATACTTCTTTCCCCTATAAGAAATCATTTCCCCTTTTTTCGTATTATAATTAGCAAGGTCCAGATTATTTGTTAAAATCAAATTTAATTTAGAATCGGTTAATTTCTTATAGCTTGTAATACCAAATCCACCCGATTTTTTACTTCCTGGCAATATGAAAACTTTTAACTCTCCCTTGAGATCGTATTCATTCAATGCTTCCTCGGGTATTTTGAGTTCTCCCCCCGCTCTAATTTTGATCCAACCAAATACATATTTTCCTCCTTTTACAAGTTGCGGCATCTTATTAATTGTTTTACTCTATTTAATTACAAGTAAATGCGAATACATTTAAAATCAATGAATCGTTGAATAACTAAAGGAATATATTTTCGAATAATTAAAAGGCATGTATAAATAGAATTATCAAGAGTAGAATAGGATACTATGACAACATATTGGGCTCCTTTGCTTCATCTCTATCAGCCACCTTGGCAAGATGTTGACGTATTGCGAAAAATTAATCATGAGTGTTATAAACCATTGTTTGAGGTTATAGAACTTCATGAAAATGCAAAATTTAGCATAAATATCAACGGTGTTCTAATAGAGCTTCTTGATGAATATGGAATGTCGGATACGATTGAATTACTTAGAAATTTAGAGTCAGAAAATAAGGTTGAAATTTTAGGTACGGCGAAATATCATCCCATTTTACCGCTTATCCCAGAAAAGGAAGTATTACGGCAGATACAGATGAATGAAGATCTAAATAAGGAGTTCTTTGGAGATCATTGGGAGAGAAAGGGGTTTTTTCCGCCCGAATTAGCAGTCTCTCCAAATGTCGCAAAAATAGTAAGAGAGCAAGGATATGAATGGATAATCATGAGCGGGATTGCATGTCCAGCAAAATGGTGCTATGATCAAATCTATCACTCTCCAAAAGGGTTAAAATTATTTTTCCGTGATGATATTCTCAGCAATAAAATCTCATTTAAGAAGGCAACCGCAAAAGAGTTTTTAAGTGAGATTGGTTCCATGCATAAAAGCAGTACTCAAGAGGGCAAAAATAATACTTATGTTATCACTGCCATGGACGGTGAAACTTTTGGATGGCATATTAAAAACTATGAAACTACTTTTATTGGGAAAGCATTAAATCTGATAGAAGAGGGATTTATAAATGATACACCTACAAAAAATGTGCCGTATCCAAAAAAACCTCAGAATAATGATATCACTCTTGAAAAAGACACAATAAAGATAGAATTTATCTCGAATTTAGATCAATTTTTTCCCATTTCCAGAGAACCGATGACTCCTCTCTCCTCAAGTTGGAGCACTTCTTATGATGATTTACAGTGTAAGGTCTGTTATCCTTTATGGCACCATCCAGAAAATAATATTCATGTATTTTATTCGAAGACAATGAGAAGTTTGAATAAATTGATGAACTTGGCCGATAATTTGGATTTAACTCGAGAATGGAAGGTGGAAAACCATTATAATACTGCTCGATGGTTTTATGATCGGGCTCTCCACTCTTGTCCCATGTGGTGGGCGAACCCCTTTCAGGGAACGTGGAGTCCAAACCTTATTTATAAGGGATTAGAATTAATTATTAAAGCTGCCCTAAATGCTCAGTTAGCTCTGGTTTATGCCGGTATAAATGATGGTGACGGATATTTTGATTCAATTTCCTATTATCATGGGCTGATTTTAATGGAGATATATAATGTAAGCCGAAAAAATAATAAAAAAGGATAATCTCACAGTAAATCACTTTTCATATGAGTTTGAACTAATCTTTCCAAGAATATTGTTTTCCTTTTCTATTCATATAGTTAAGTTGAAGAATAATCTAACATTTTTTTTTGAGTTAAATAGCAATATTTTAAATAGGAACGTGAATAACTCAAAATATTATCAGTCCTATAAATTTTAAAGGTGCATCCCTTGCTACTCGAAAGTATTGATCTTTTTCGATATATTCTAATTTACATTTTTATGCTTGGAATTGGTGGTATTCTATTTATCATAGTTGCAGCTCTTGTATTAAGAAGATCTCTAAAGCAGTTGAACCAAATATTTTCTTTATTCTTCATTTCTATTGCTATAAGTAGTATTATCAATGCGATATATGCGAGCCTACGGGCTCCTAGTCTTGTATTAGTTTTGCACCTACTAACATATTATCTCTTCTCTTTTGCTATGTGCTTCCTTTTTCTATTTAATTTAATTTTATTAAAATCAGTAAAAAAAATTGATCGGAAAATACAACTCCTCTTTATCGCTGTATGGGGTTTAATTCTTCTGGGTATTTTTCCCTTGGGCATTCTTGACGGTGTAAAAATTGATGAAACCACAGGATGGAAACCCATGTGGGAGTTTTCCTTTTTTTTATATGGATTTACTGTCTGTTTTCTCTATATGATAATACCCACCTTATACTGGTCAATAAAAATCTATAAACAATTTCAAGATAAAGAGATGAAAAAGCGATGGCGAATATTTATCAGTGGTATCTGTTTTTATTACATAGTATGGGGCGGAAACTCAATTGTAAATGTATTGTCAATTGATTTTGTTCGCTCATTCTGGTCTATTATCTTATTCTTTTCATTTTTTACCCTTTATATTATATATTACGGGGTAGCTAAACAGCTTGACTAAAAATTACTCTCTCTATTTCTTCTCATTATCCTAATTTATTAATTTAAGAAAAAAATGATGATGTAAAGAGAAATAGTTAGTATATTAGCCATTTTCTTAACATAATATTTTAAAAGATGAAAGCCTCTTAAGAAAAAGATAGTCTTTTTAAACCATAGTGTTTTTTAATAAAGTATTGTTAAGAATCTAACAAGTGGTTTTAATGGTATTAGAATCTTTTGATTTAATTCGCTTTATTAGATTATATGTCATTCAGTTAGGAGTGGGTGGAATTTATTTTCTACTCATCACATTTCTGATTTTGCGTCGTTCGAAAAAGCAAATGAACCAGATCTTTTCGGGAGCATTTATAAGTTTTGCTTTAGGTACCATAATAAATGTGATATATGCCTCAATAAAACAACCATTTTTAGTAAAAGTGTTGCATATTTCTACATATTTCCTATTCTGTTTTTCTTTTTGCTTTTTGCTTTTATTCAATTTAATTATTTTAAAGTCATCAGAAATAATAAATCGCAAAAAGCAACTCTTAACACTAACACTCTGGGCATTGGTTTTATCAGGATTATTTATTATCGGACTCTTGGGAGGAGTGTCGATAGATGCAACTACTGGATGGAAGCCCGAATGGGAACTTTCCTTTTTCTTATATGGGATTCTTATTTGTTATTCTTTTATGATTATTCCTACTTTATATGTTTCCATTCAGATCTATAAACTCCTTAATACCGAGGTACTGATAAAACGATGGAGATTTTTTATAATAGGACTTGTAATCTTTTATTTCTTATGGACAGGAACTTCCATCGAAAATCTAATCCAAAATACAACATTTGAATCAATCTGGGGAATTCTTTCATTAATCGCATTTATTGGAGTGTATTTTCTATACTATGGAGTAGGAAAACAACTTGGATAATAAGCTATAAATATCTTATTTTATTTTTTTTCCCTTGTAAGGTTGTATTACCTAAAGATTTTTTGGAAATGCTTCATTCTCAAACCACATTATTGTGGGACAAAATAGTCAGCACTTTTATTTTGAGCCCCCGAATCTGTGGATGAGCTCTTAGAAAAAAATTGGCAGGACAGTGTGTGAGTTGAACCTCTCCCATCTCATAAATCACTAAACCCCGCAAAAGCGGTGAGTTTTCAAATAAAACTTGAGAAAGACCCAAATAAACCGTCTAGTGTCCCATCAATAATACCAACCACAAAGAAAAGAGGACTAAACGCAACGGCTCCGGAGGGTCAGAATTAGGTAAATGCCACGACGCATTTGCCGCCCTTAGCGGATGCCATCGCATTTACATCCACTAGGTAAGTAATAAATGGAAGAGATCAAATTTAAATTTTCTGTTGATTGGACAAAATCCGCCTTCTATTGCGGGTTAGACATCCATAAGTACGAATTAGCCGTGGCGCTATATTCGCAAGACGATTCCAAATCGGAATTTGTGAAGACCTCTATTTTTTCGACAGATTCAAAGGGATTGCAGCAATTTTGGTCGTTTGTAAAGAAATATCACCCTGCTGGATTTGCTATGGAAGCAACGGGTATTTATCACCATTTGATTTACAAATTTCTTTCCAAAAAACGCGAAAATGTACATTGGCCTTTTAAACTTCTGGTCGTTAATCCCAAAAACATTGCAGGACTTCCCGGAAGACAAAAAGCTGATAAAATTGATGCCGAACACTTGGCAAAATATTTAGCAAAAGGAATTTTAGAGCCCGGGCAACCTGTTATTGAAGTTTTAGAAGACTTAAAGCACATCTTCGAACTGCTGCCAGAATTGAGAAAGATCGAACCGAGTTGAAGAATCGTATTAAAAAAACCTTAGATCGTGCCGGAATACGCCCTAAAGCCTTGAATCTAAATTACCAATGGGTTAATGAATTTCTTTTGTATTTTATTGATCAGAAAGATACTCTAGGGGCTTGTCTGCAAGAGATCATTAAAGAGGAGGATCATTTAAAGGGGCATCGAAACAAAATCAAAAAAAATATAAGTAAAATTGCCCCGTATTTCGAATCCTCCTTAACGGGAGCCCAGAGAGCCTTGTTCCGACAAGACTTGCTGGAGTTGGATTTCAGTACCGCTCGGAAAGCACTATTTGCTGTGGAAATAGATCAGATCCTCTTAGAACGCCCCGGACTTAGACAAAAGGCACACAATTTGGCAAGCATTCCGGGGGTCTCTGCTTTTTCTGCGGTATGGATATTGGCAGAAATCGGAGGAATTAAGCGATTTAAACAGAGAGAACAATTCTCCGCATATTGTGGATCTTGCCCAAGAATCCTTTCTTCAGCTGGGAAAGTTTACTCTGCTCATACTTCTCTACATTCGAATAAGCATCTAAGAACTATTTTTTATAATGCTGCTGTCGTTCATTGTAACTTTAACAAGCAAAAGTCCGCTTTAAAACGATTTGCAACAAGAATCATGATACAGAAAGGACAATTCTCTACAAAACTTGCATAGTGTATTATTGCCCCAAAGATTGCCAAAATAGCGCATGCACTCCTTATAAAGAACACTACATTTGATCCAAATTATGGAACATCAATCCGTACGGCTCAAAATGAAGTTTCCAAGAGCTTTTCCGTTTCTGATCGTAAAATTTTACGGAGGGCAAGAAATTGTCTCAAAAGAGTGTCCACAATAGAAAGCATTGGTACGATAGGGTCATTTTCAGAAAGACTAGCTTTCCAGTTAGAATATGCCTTACAAGGAAAAAAGTCTTGTGATTAGAAGCGAACTATAGTTCGCAAGAATTTTTTTTCTCTTTTTTCATTAGAACTATTGAGCTTCATAAGAATACATTTAAATGGAAAATAAATGTATTAAGAAAAAATAGAAAGTGCTCTCATTAAGAAGAAATAGGGGGTAGTGGCGGAACAATGAAATCATCCCATTCATCCGGTGGAGGATATTCCCACCAGTCCTTAGGTAGTTTAGAGTAGTTGCCATATTTTTTAAGCCCTTTCTGAAATGCTTTTATATTTTGCTTAGGTGCATTCAAATCTGTGGGTGTGGGATAGAAATATGCCCCAAACCCTCCGTTTTTTGTCCCTAAATTCCTTATCATATGCCACACTTCCCTTTCAACTTCATCGGGACTCCCCCGAGTATAAATAGATTGAATATTTACACATGCCCAGTACATAATTTTCCCTCTAAATTGTCTTAATTCCGGATAACCGCTCATTCGAGGGCTGTCCAACTCGATAGCATCTAATCCCCACTCGATTAACAGGGGAAGAAGGCGGTCAATCTTCCCGCAACAATGCAAATGCACTTCTGCCCCTAATTGATGAGCTTCATCACATATTGTTTTATATACAGGTTTGTAAAATTCTTCAAAGGTTTTTGGACTAAAAAAAGGACCTGTTTGCTCTCCAAGATCATCCACAATCCAAAACCCATGAGGCTCTAGCTCATATTTATAACATGCTTTCATCGCATCCACGTGCCAATCCGTTTCTCTCTTTAAAGAACGTCTTACCATTTCGGGATTTTTTCTATGATCGATTAAGAAGTTTGAAAAACCTCTAATGGTTGAGGCTCTTTGGAACGGTCCAAAATCAGCAATATGTCCCATTCTATATTTGTTTTCTCCAAAAGATTTTTTTAATTCTAAAGCAAAATTATATCTACTCTCATCCATAGGATCTGGATTATATTTCTTGATGAATTCATCATATTCATCCCAATTTTTTATGGGAGCCCTTCCGGGATGTCCCATATTAGTGTCTTTCCCTCTCATATTCCAAATACAACCCCATTCATCAATTTCTTCGTGTGGAATAGTTTTCCATTTTTCATTTTCATACTTGAGATTTTCTTTAGCCCATGGTGGTTTTTCCCAAACATAGCCCACGCGGGCATGTGGAAAGAGATGCTCTTCTCCTTCATTCCATCCTGGGGTCCAATCTTGAGAATGCTGTGCCAATAATGGACATACATCACCCCTCACATCTTGAAAAACTGGAACTTTATCAGGACTTTTAAAATATAATGCTGCTTTTATACGCTCTTCTGAGTTCATTTTTTATTAGCTTTACTGATATTTGTTATTATATTAGTTGAATAATAAATTAATCTTTTGTATCTAAACTATTTTGGACTTCTCATCATGTTTTCTTTTAATCTTATCGTATTTTTATAAAGAGGGGGCTCAACCTTTTAAGATTTAATCCAATCAATTTTCCCCTCTTCATCATAATTGCCCCATTTTCTAACTGATTCTCTCTGAGCAATGACATTTTGTTTTGGTGTTCCTAATGCCCTTTTTGACATATATTCATAAATTGCTAACCCTCCTTGATTATTACCAACTTCTTTGATATATAATTTAATCTCCTCTTCTATCTCTTCTGGAGTCCCTAAAGTATAGGTGCTCTGTATATTGGAAGATAGCCAAAAAGCGACCTTCTTCTGCTTGGCAATCTTTTTAATGTTTTCTACCCCCACCATATGTGGGCTGTCAAATTCAAATACATCAACACCCATATCAATTATATCAGGCATTAATTCTAAGATCTCACCACAACTATGTAAGATGAAATCAAGATTAAAATCATGTGCCAATTCAATAATTTTCTTGTAGGGTTTCTTAAAGAATTTTTGAAAGAGTGAAGGGCTTATAAAAGGGGATTTCTGGGTACCTAAATCATCTGCAACCATAACGGAGTCTAATGAGGAATAATATTCTTTATATTTTGTTATTAATGTAATGAAGTAAGGTAAAAGCTTATTAATTAATTGCTCCACTTGTTTAGGATGTCTTACTAAATCGATAAGAAAGTTTGAAAAACCTCTTATCTGTGAACAAAGTGCAAAGAAGCCATTGGGAACAAGCTCTCCGATAGTATACCTTTTTCTTCCTAATAATTTCCAGATATATGTTTTCAAAATTCTATAGCGTTTTTTATCGGTTAAGTCAGGAGGCTCAAAATTTTCAAGCTCGTCCCAGTTATCATGTAAAAATCCTTGGTAGGGATGCCCTCTGGTAATATCTTCTGATTTAGTGCCCGACGATTTCCACATATTTCTCCACTCGTCTATACTTTTATGAGGGTATTGCCACCATTTTCGTGCATACCCCGCTCTAATACGGTTTCCACGTTTCCATCTATAAATAAACAAACGGTATAATGGTTTGGAAATAGAATCTACACCTCCCGGAACATGTGGGGGGTAATCAATAGGTTGCCATGATTTGGGAGGATAAATCCTTACCGGAAAGAAATCAGACTTTAGACTTAAACATGATATGGGTATTTTATCTGGTTTATTAAAATGAAATGCTGCCTTAACACGTTCTTTTGAATTCATACATATAGTTTATTCTAAGAAATTTTAAGTATAGTTTAAGTTTTATTATAGATTAAGTTTTATATAATCTACAATTTAGATAATATAAACATTATAGAAATTCTTTTACCTTAATAAACTATGCCCGAAGAAGAACAAGATGATCGATTAGTAAAATTTTGTGTGTATTGCGGTTCCAAGGTAGATGCTGACGAGGTTTATTGTCCCAATTGTGGAAAACTCGTAATTAAGGAACCTTCTAAATTAAAAGACTCAATTGGTCACCAGAAAACCACACCGAAACCAAGAGAGATTCCTGCCAGAAAATGTGCAAATTGTGGCTCATTAATAAGATCTCCGATCTTAAAACAGTGTCCGGTATGCGGGAATGAATTGGAAGAGGCACCCCCTATAGAGATGTTAGATGACTCTCGCACATCGGGATTTATTTTCACCGAAGATAGGCTTGAACCTGAAGAGGAACGAATAATTTCCAGAACAAAATGGAATATTAGAGAAGGAACCTCGGTATTTACCACTAGTATTTTGGTCTATATTACTACAATGCTCATGCTTACCTTGTTTTTTCTTCCTGAACAAAATATATTCGGCATTATTCTCAGTCAATTACCCGAAATATTTATTGGCATATATCCATTATGGTATATTTCAACCAACAATCATAGCTTAGAGAAATTAGGCTTAAAATCTTCTAAAAGGAGTGTTTTAATTGCTGGAGTTGTAGGAATTATTGGAGGGGTTGGTCTTATCTTTTTCGAATATCTTTCCGAATTATTAATAGAACTAATGCTCAATTTAGGCTTACGCGATCTCTTTGACCTTAGCTCGCTAATGACGACTTCTTTTTTAATTCAAAATGCTGATCTAATATGGTTCATAATACTTGCTATAATGGTCTCTCTTTCGGCAATTTCTTCAGAAATATTATTCCGAGGTACACTTCATAATGCTTTAAAAGAACGATTTGGTACATCTTTAAAAAATAAAGCTGTAGTCATTTTGATTATTGCCCTAACGTATTCTGGATTATATGCAATACTTGCATTCCCGGTGGGAGTGGTTCTCCTTCCTTCCTATTTCCTCCTTTCTGTGATATTAGGAACTCTCTATGAAGTAGGCAATAGAAATTTGATGTGTTCAATTATTGCATCCGTAATTTATAACCTCTCAATTTTAATGATTATATGGTTAATACTCTAATTTATTATCATTAACTCTTATTATATAATAAATTAAAAAAATGGCGGAGAGTAGAAATTTTTACTTTTAATCTCATATTCCATTACTAAATAGTGAAAATAAGGTATTATTCCTCAAGATGATATCAAATTTTTTATGAGCAGCAAATTGGTATAAGATGCAGTATACAAAAAAAATTAATTCGCATTTTAGAAAAATATTAATTATGACAATAGGAGCTTAAATCGTGGTTAGGAGAACATATCGGAATAAAGGAAGTAAGGATAATATAGTTTTCTCAATTTCAGGAGCTCATGGGGTTGGAAAATCAACTATCTTTCATTTACTCAAAAACCAAACCGAAACCAATCACAAATTTAAGTTCTTTCCGGAGCGGTATGTAAAAAAACCCCCCTTTCCTTTAGGGTCTAGAAATAAAGAGATTGCATTTCGATCTGAGATTCACTTTCTTCAACAATTAATTAAAAGAAACAAGAATGTGTGGACCTATGATAATAGGTATAATGGGAGAATAATAATTCTAGATAGAACACCGCTCTGTGTCCTTGTGTATTCTAAAGCACTTTTTCTTAAAGAAAAAGATTTTCAATTAATTTTAGATACCTATAATTCGGTGAAATGGAGAGAAGATAAAATCATTTATCTTAGTGCAACACCAGAAGAAATAATAAAGCGTACAATAAAGCGAGGCTCTCTAGAAAAGGAAAGGAGGCTATGGAATGAAACGGAAAAAAATTACTTGGATAATGTATTACTTTTCTATAAAAAAATGCTCTTCACCGAAGAAAATAAAGGTAAAATTATTCACATTGACACTACTAATTTACCCCCATATCAAGTACTGGAACAGGTAAAGGCATATGTCGAAGATATTTCAGGATATTCCTTCACTCAAAAGCTAACCGATCAAAGATTGTATGAGGAAAAATCAGATGAAACCCAGCAAACACGAATAAATAGATTTTTATAATCACATAATGTTAAATTTAAATGAGGTAATTTATTTAATTCAATTGAACATTGTAAGCAAAATAGTAAATTATTTAAGATTCCCACATTATTTAATTTTTGAATAATAATAAAACATAATAACTTAATCTGAAAAAAACATGTCTGTCTCTGAGATATCCGAAGATATTCGAATAAAAATTAAAGACCTCTTAAAGGTAGAAGAGGAGGCAACCGATTTAGAAGATTTATCTGTTTTATCCCGAGTCGGGATGAAGGTTTCAAGTGCCGATTCGATTGAGTTAAATGCAGATGCTACATCTGCCTCAAGTACCGCCTTAATTGATCTCGGACTTAGATTGAGTGAGTCCACCAATCATGGGTCTCTCAAAGAGATTATCCTTCACAATAAGTCCGGATATAGTATTTTAATGGCAATCAATGACGAATACATCGTATTTGGAGCATTGAGCGCGATGTACCGCATTGGATATTATTTGGGTTATCTTCGAGAATTAACTCGTAAACTTAATTATATTATATCTGGCGGAGAGCCCACTGATATGACACTGTCTCTAGAGAAAGAAGAGTTAGAAAAGCTTAGGAAACAGAAAGAAAAGGAAGAGGAAGAAGAAGAGATCATTCCGGCAAAACCTTCGGTTGAACAAGATAAAGAGGCATTAGATGGACTATTAGGATTTTTAGATGAATGGGAAAAGGAAGGACTGGAAGAACAAGATCTTCAACCTCAAAACGAACAGAATATAGTTTCTATCCCGGGAGTGACAACTTTACAAGAAAGAGCTAAAGTTAGTACTACACAAACCGTTAAAGAACCTCAAAAACCTTCAACAACTCAGACTTTTAAGGTTTATGAAGATGAAGTGCCCCCCGTTCCATTAGATGATTATGAACCAATGGAAGTAGGAGATGAAGCTCCTGCCGAGCCGCAACCTGCTGCAACTACGGCTGCCTCAACTCAACCCTCAATTAGTCCAGAAACAACAGAAACTCAACCTTCAGGAGAATTACCTTCCCTTGATCAATTAAAACCCCCGGACTTTGATTCACAAGTAGCATCTGAATATGATACTGATTTTATTCTTCAAGAAGAATCGGAAGATCTTTCAAAAGTGCTCAAAGATTTGGGTTGGGATGAAGAAAACTAAACTTAAAGTGGGACCTTCCTTTTCAGCTTAATTTATTTTAGCTCATATATTTCTTCAAAAAGGCAAATTCTTTTAGACAAAATAAATCATTAGAGCAGACGAATTATTCTTTCTTCTTTGAATCCTCTTTAACTACCAGCATCCTAAGGAACTGGATTCTTGCTTCAACAACCACTGCGCCAGATGGCATCTTACACGTTCACCATATGGGTAAATTCCCGTAGTCCCTACGTTAGAGATGGGTATGGGTAAATTCCCGTAGTCCCTACGTTAGAGATGGGTATGGGTATCATTTATCAAAACACAAAAGGTATTTTCTGTAATAAGCTGTGAGAGGGATTTGATGTTTTGAAGTATGCAACATTTATCATGACCCCTCAAGAACACTCCACCTTTTATGGTGGAGATGAATTGAGGTCTATTTTTTTTGGAACAAAAAAATCAGAAAACCATCGCACTTAAATGATTTAAATGATGATTTCTTCTTTTTAAGTAACAGAAGAACGATTCGAGAACCAAGAATCATTCCTCTGGTGTACCGTAGGGACTACGGGATGTTACGCCTTCGGAGATAATGTGAGACTTCAGGGGCTCTATTCAGAGTTGTTGGAGCTGTTGTCGAGGAACAAGGAACTTCATCTTGCGAAAGATGAATCTCCACCATTCATGGTGGAGTAGTTCAATAAATTATGATAAAAAAATATCAATACTTATGAATGGAATCAAATTTTTAAATGAAGATAGTCCAATTATTAAAAGATATATTTATGGCTTACCACGCTTAGGTACTGCCACTCTTTTAGGCATCGAAAATTGGGCATTATTCACGCTTTATACTTCGGGCTATGGCTTAGATTCTTTTCGAGTGGGTATCGCATTAGCTATTGGCTATATAACAATTGCAATCTCTCAATTCTTATTGGGCTGGATTAGCGACCAGCGATATACAAAATTTGGAAGAAGAAAACCGTATATCCTCGTCTTTGCGCCCCTTTTAGGTTTTTCAATTATCTTCTTATTATTTCCTACGAATTTTTTAAGTGATATCACCAATAAAAATCTCTTATTTATATGGCTCTTGCTATGGGATGTAGTATTTAGAGCAAGTTTTGCCGTTACAACCCCTTATCAAGCATTAATGGCGGAGATTTTTTCTGCTGAGGAACGTCCTAAAGTTTCTCAAATAGAAAATTCCTATAATTATATAGGAAATGCAATCATGGTAATCTTTATACTTCTAATACTAACCGACTATATAGGCAATCTACAGTTTGATGCGTTTCAATTAGGAATATTGCAATTTAATCCCTTACAATTTAATCCCTTACAATTCAATACATTACCGCTTAATATTCAGTCTTCTGTCCCCTTAACTTATACTTTACCCATAGCGTTTTTTGGCGTCTTAACCTTTATATTATTTTATATTGTAGTCATCTTCTTACCAACGGAACCATATTATGAGATGGAAACAACAATGAAAGAAAATCTGAAAACTATTCTCCAAAATAAAAACTTCCTCTCTGTAGTTGTAATGTTAGGGTTTGCAGGTTTTGGACTAACCATAATTACAAATACCATGCTAAAGTATGTAGAAGATGCATTATACTTGAGAGGTGCCGACTATATGGTTATTTCCATCTTTTTATTGCTTTCCATCTTCTTATTTCTTCATATTTGGCGGGTATTAATAGATAAGATAGGAAAAAAAAATACTTTGCTATATGTGTTTCTTTTTGGAGCTCTCTTTCTTCCGATTACTTTATTAGCTGTATTCCCTATGGGTCATTATATCTTCTTGGGTATTATTTTGGTCTTGGGGATTGCCGCCCTAATAGCAGGCTGGAACCTCTTTCCTTATATTGTGTATGCGGATATTGCAGAAGAGGATAGGAAGGAAACGGGGACATTAAAACCAGGAATTTATGCAGGCTTCCCTTCAATGATTTTAAACCTTTTTCAAGCCCTAAGTGTATTTTTCATTGGCATTGTTCTCTCCATCCCAATTTATTATAATTCTAACAATTCGATTGGGTTATTATTATGGGGTCCTATTACTTCTGTGGTGTTTATCCTTTCTTATGTGTATACCAAAAAATATGTAAAGCTTGATTTTGAATTGGAAGTTTAAAATCGATAAAGTTAGCACATCATTCTAATTGGAAATATGCCGCTAAATTAGAAAAAAGAGGAAATGATGAATTAGGAAATTATACCAATATTGTTGCTCAAAAGAAAAGAAAATAGAAAAATAGATTATAGTGAAAATTCATTACTTTTTTATTTTAAAACCGTCGGTCTTTTGCCACTATCTTAACATCGAGAGCTTCGGGTCCCTTTTTATCATTTTCATTTTTTTGCAAAACAAATTCTACTTCATCTCCTTGATCTAGCTTCCGAAATCCGTCCATCTCAATGTTAGAGTAATGAACGAACACATCTTCATCGCCATCTGCTCCATCTATCACTTGGATAAATCCATAGCCTTTTTTCGCATCAAACCACTTTACAAATCCATTTAGCTTATCTCCATCGCTCATTATTTTCGACCTAATTAATAAATTAGTTCTTTTTATTATACTCTTTAAATCTAATGTTATGTAATAAATTATTTAGAAAAATCTCAAATGCTTTTAAAATCTTTTTAAAAGTATAACACTTATAAAAGGGAAATAAGTTAAATCTTCTTACTTTATTATTAGTAGATGAATATTTTAGAAAAAATTAAAGACATTTACGCAGAGAAAAAAAACATCTGTTCTTTTTGTTTAGGGAGAATGTTTTCTTTATTAGGCACTAGTACAACAAATATTGAAAGAGGAAAAGCCTTACTGTTAACTACCCTAATGAATGCTCATAGAAAATATCTTTCTGGAACTCATAGTGAGAGAGAACAAGCCATAAATTGTCTAAAAGCCTTAGCTCAGAATGCTCATTATACTCCCGCTCAGAAGATATTATTAAAAGAAGGGATTGAATATGAACACCATGCTGAAGAGCATAAATGTTATTTATGCCATAATATCTTTGAACAATTGCACACATTTGTCGAACCGATATTAAAAGAAATTAAAGATTTTGAATTTGATAATTTTTTAATAGGTACAAGTCTAGATGCTAAAATCTTAAATAAAGAAGATTCTTTCAAGGCAAAATTGAATCTTTTTGAGGCTGAATCATTTAAATCCCATTTTAATCGAGAAATGGGTAAATTATTGTCAGAAACGCTTAAAAAACCATCAGAATTCAATTATCCTGACTTAACGATCATTTGTACACTTGGATATGATTCTTTTTCAATTGAATTACTCATTCGCTCCTTGTTCATATATGGTAGATATAAGAAATTTCTCAGGGGTATCCCTCAAACTCGATGGCCTTGTCGTGAATGTCAAGGAAAGGGATGCGAACACTGTAATAACACGGGAAAGATGTACGAAACGAGTGTAGAAGAACTTATTAGTCCCGAATTTTGCAAAGCTTCATTAGTCGAAGAGTCAAAGTTTCACGGAGCGGGAAGAGAAGATATTGATGTAAAAATGTTGGGTTCAGGAAGACCTTTTGTACTAGAGCTTATAAATCCCAAAAAAAGAACCTTAGATTTAGATAGATTAAAGACATTAATTAACAAGGATAATGAAAAAAAAGTGGAAATTGATTACTTAAATTATTCCGACAAAAATGAAGTTATTAAGATAAAACAGAATGCAAAAGATACCAAAAAGACCTATAAAGCCTTAGTTCAAGTAGACCAAGAAATTAATCAAGAAGAATTTGAAGCAAAATTGGAAAAATTAAAAAAAACCCTTGAAGGAAGTATTGTCTATCAAAAAACACCACAAAGAGTTGCCCATCGAAGAGCCGATAAAGTAAGAAAAAAAAAGATATTTGTAATTGAGGGTTCTTATTTGAACCCCACATCACTCGAATTCATCATTCAAACTCAAGGAGGAACCTATATTAAAGAATTAATTTCTAGTGATCAAGGAAGGACCACTCCTTCTTTCAGTGAAATCTTTGAAATACCTCTGAAATGTGAAAAACTTGATGTTCTTAGTATTGACTATTGAAATTCACTTTTAAAATTGTTTTAGAAAGATGAAAGCTATATTCTCAGAATTATTTTTGGAATTCTCACTACACCTTCATACATAGAAGAAGTTGCTATCTCAACTCAGCATGTTCAAGAAATTAAATGTTCACACGCAAGGGTGATCTCTGATAATATTAATGGGACTAAAAACTGGAATATAAATGAAAGTAATTCTCCTTCTATTGCAACTGATACTGATGGAAATGTTCATGTTGTTTGGGAGGACTCTACTAATTTAGAGAGTTGCGGCTCGGATAGTGACATTTTTTATGCAAACTATTCCCTTTTGAATGGACAATGGTCGCATGCAAAGGTAATTTCTGACAATATTAATGGGACTAAAAACTGGAATATAAATGAAAGTAATAAACCTTCTATTGCGATTGATGCTTATGGAAACATCCATGTTGTGTGGCAAGATTCAACTAATTTAGAGGGCTGCGGCACGGATAGTGATATTTTTTATATTAACTATTCTATTATAACGGGGCAATGGTCCGATGTGGAGGTTATTTCTGACAATACAAACGGTACCAAAAACTGGAATACTGGTTTTAGTTATACTCCTTCTGTTACAATTGATGGTGATGGAAATGTTCATATTGTCTGGGAGGATTATACTAATTTAGAGGGCTGCGGCACGGATATGGATATCTTTTATTCAAGTAGTTTAATTTTTACTTCTAATGCGCATGAATCTAATCTTTTACTTTTAAAGTACTTTATGGATTCAAATAACGAAATAAAGCAACGTGATCTTACTTGGATTATATTTTTATTAATTGGATTACCTGTAATTCTAATTGGTTCCATTTTTTATTCATTTACAAAAAGGAAAAAAGAAAAAGCTTCTATAAAACCGAAAGAAACTTCTGCGGAAGCTTCCAAGCAAAAAAAATCCATAAAAGCAAAAAAAGAGGTAAAATTAAATTTAAATAAATTAAACACTTCGAAACCAATTGTGACTATGAAAGAACTAGAGGAGCTTCATAAAACAGAATCGGAAATGAATATAGAAACACAAAAAATAAAATGCTTAGTTCATCGAGGATCCATAGTTGGAACAAATATCTATATTTGCCCAAATTGTCAAGCATTTTATTGCTTAAAATGTGTTAAAGCGTTAAAAAAAAATAATGAGAGATGTTGGGCATGTGATTATGAATTGCAAATTTAATTATTTCCTCTTTTTTCTCCCTTTTTTTCGACTTTAATCTCTTCCTTTATGATCATCCATGATGATACTACTGTAGGGACTACGAGATGTTATGCCTTTGGAGAGATGGTACGACCTGTCAACATCTTTTTGGATTTGTATGGGCATGTCTCAAGGAGCGAGGAGGCTCCAACACGAAGGAGGGGCGTATGTGAGTCTCCTTCCCTTAGGAAGGAGTAGCTCAACATTGTTAAGTAGAAAAACTATTTATAGCATTTCTATATTTAAAATAAAAATTAAATTATAAGGAAGCAATCCGTTTTACAATATCCTTAATTCCCCTGCTCACAAGATATAATTGAATATTTCGGGCCCCACCAATAATCTCTTGTACTTTTGATACTTCTAATGCCTTATCTATCCGCAAATTGTCCGTAAAAGTGATCCCTCCGCATAATTGTTGAGCTTCATAAGATATTTTATAGGCTAAGTTTGAAGCAAGAAATTTTGTGCCCGAGCTAAACGCGGCATTATATTTTATGAATTTTTGATCGCTATATTTGAGAGTCTTTTTATATTCCGATGCCGATTTAAACCCAAGTTCCGTGGCTGCCATAAGTTCCGTAAATAACTGTGCGATTGGAAAAGAAACTGCTTGGAAATCATAAATAGGTTTTCCAAATTGTGTTCTTATATTTGTATAAATTAAGGCAGTAATTGCTGTTAACCACCCTATTCCGAGACTTGACCCAATAATTGCATCTCGCTCTGCTACCAATCCTGAAAAGAGATTTTTATATCCTTGCCCCCTTGAGCCAATTATGTTTTGATTAGGGATTTTTACCGAATTAAAAATTGTCTGTCCCACTTGAACTCGGGGGATGGATTGAATGCCCAAGCGGTGAGTCTCCACCCCTTCCATCTCTCGCTCCGCTAATACTTGATACATTGATCCGCGCGGAGCATTTTTGTTAGAAACCCCGAAAACTAAGAAGTAATCCCCAACCGGACCATTAGTTGTATATACTTTCTCTCCATCAAGTATTATATGTTCATTATACTCTTCTATCGTTGTTTGCATGTTGACTGCATCAGAACCATGATGCCTTTCTGTAATGCATAGGCATCCTACTTTCTGACCGGACATAACTTCATCTAATACATATGCAATATATTCCCCCTTTCCGTGTAGAAATAAAGGATTCGCAAAGATGACTCCTGAAACTACCCGTGCGAGATCAAGTTCGGGATCCATAATGGAAGTAGCCATTGCCAATAACATCTCATAACGCATTCCATACTTCTCCGTATCGCCATATTGATTTAATCGTTGGATATAATTTTTCTTTCCAAGAATAGGAAATAGAGAATATACATCCTTATTCAGATCTATTTTCGGCTCCACTTCATTAATCAAAAAATCTTCCAGAGTTTCCAAAAATTCCCTCTCTTCTTCATTAATAAGAGGTATTATGAAATTATTGAATACTTCATAAATATTTCGCGTGGTTAAGTTTTTTTTCACATCATCGTCTAAAATATCCACACCAGTAATCTTCTTCATATTTTACATTTAAAAGAAAATCATATAAATTTATGTATTTAGGCTCACCAGTATGAAAACCAGTCTTTATATAATTCTGCAAGATATCTATTGTAGAAGATATTGATAACATACCTTAGATTATTCATAATAAGGAGGAATATCTCTACAATTCCAAAATCTATTCCAATTATTAATTTTTTTATAAAAAAAACACCAATTCTAGGTCAGTAGCTGGTGTGCTTGTTGCTGAGTTCAAGAAAGGGCTAACTCATTGTTGATTTCGTTAAGTTTTATCTTAAGACTATATATTTTTGAAAGAAGGATTATTAACCTCCTAGAAAAAAATAGGCTCATAAATAAAAATCGGTACTCTATGGGGAAACATTTAATCATAATTAGGAATATTAAAACCAAAAAGTAAAAAAACAATCATTAATTAAAAAACACAATAATAACGAATTAATTATAAAAAAAAAGATTTCTATGGGTCTTCATAAAGGATATCGCAATCGAACCCGTTCCATATATCGAAAAACCCCGCGCAAGAGGGGGCAGAATCCGATTGATAAATATCTAATTGATTATGAGATTGGCGAAAAAGTAGCAATCATCGGAGATCCCGCACAACATAAGCGCGGGCTACCTCATCGCCGCTACTATGGAAAAACAGGAACAGTAGTTGGCACGCGGGGCAGATGCTACGAAGTAGAATTGAAAGTGGGAAATACTACAAAAATGCTACTTATTGGCAAAGAACATCTAAAGGCATTTAAGACTAGTCCCAAATGAAGTAATAATAGAAGTATCTAAAGGAGATCAAATATGGTAGGCGAAAAAAAAGGCGAACGATCTGTATCTATTCCGGAAGTTAAAAAGATTATGGAAGGTGTTAAGGAAAAAATTACCTTAATTAATGGTGAAGAGGGGATGACTCATTTTCAAGAGATAACTTTCGATTATGTCAATAATTTTGCCAAAATGTCTCATAAAGACGCAACTAAAATAAAGGAAATGCTCGTAGATAAATATGAAATTGAAGAATTATATGCAATAAATATTGTAAATATTGACCCAAAAAGCATCCCGGAGCTGAGGATGATTTTAGAGAAAAGTTATGTAGGTAAATCCTTTAATGATGAGAAGCTTCAAGAAATTTTATATACAATTGAAGAAATGAAGACTTAATACGATTCATTACTTCTTCATATACAGTTACATAAAATCTGGACATCTGTGGACATCCTCTTTTTGGCCTGTAACTGACGGCTGTGGACATCCTCTTTTTGGCCTGTAACTGACGGCTGTGACATCTCCCTATAGAAGAAGTCAATGTGACGCGCCTGACGACGCGTGATTGGGTTTTTTATAGTTCACGATGTTGCGAGCTGCATTGAGATCCGCATCCAAGCTCAGACCACAATGAGGACAGGTACACTGCTTGCCGGAGCGATTGCCAAGCTTGCCACAACAGGAGCACCGATTGGTTTGCTTGTGGCCGGAAACCCTGCCACATATCGCGCACGAGTCATTCATTATCACGTGCTCTTTTTCTTGCTTATCTTGTCGCTCTTCCAGAATTCTGAATAAT
>SHMU01000012.1 GCA_008080765.1 Promethearchaeota archaeon
ATTATTGTGGAACTGCGGGGAACGTATCGGCGGATATCATTCGACAATATATTAAGAATCAAAAAACAAAGAGTGGCGTCTCATCCACCGACTAAAGTCGGTGGTTTCCACGCTTGCATAATTTATGAAGTATTCAGTGTTTTAAAAATGTTTTTTTGATGATAAAAGATTTTATTCCTAAATGATAAACCTTATTATATATAATAATTCGAATGAATAATGACGTTTACAGGTAAGACCAAAACCTTTTGTTTGATCGGGCATCCCGTGGAGCATAGCATGAGTCCGACTATGTGGAATCCTGCTTTGGAAGATTTAGGATTGGATTACGTATATATTGCTTATGATGTTTATCCAAATCAGTTGGAGAGGGCGGTGGATGGGTTTCGTGCGCTTGGTATTAGGGGAATAAATGTTACTATTCCGCATAAAGAGGAGGTAATAAAATTTTTGGATGAGATTGAACCATTTGCTCAGAAATTAGGAGCAATTAATACAATTAAAAACGAGGGGGGATATCTTAAGGCTCGAAATACTGATGCGGAAGGGGCAAAAAAGTCATTAGTTGATGCGGGATGCGATCTTTCCGGCAAAGAAGTACTTTTGATGGGTGCGGGAGGTGCAGCCAGAGCGATATGCTTTGTATTATCTATGGAGGTAAAAAGAATTGTGGTAGTAGATATTGTTGAGCAGAAAGCAATTGAATTGGCAAATGAGGTAAAAGAAAAAATGGGTGCACAAATTATGGGAATGAGAAGTAATGAATCCATAATCAAGGAAAAGCTCCAATCTGCCGATATTTTGATTAATGCCACACCTATTGGGATGTATCCAAAAATAGATAACACTCCCATTGCTAAAAGCATGCTTCATCCGGATTTATTTGTATTTGATGCTGTATATAATCCATTGGAGACAAAGCTTTTGAGAGAGGCAGCCGAAATCGGGTGCAAAACCTTAGGAGGGTTAGATATGTTAGTAAATCAAGGAGTACTCGCATTTGAATGGTGGACGGGAGAAACACCTAATTCCGAGCTGATGAAAGATAAAATAATTGAATTTCTTGGGAAAAAATAATGAGCGAGAAAAAAGCACTTGTATCCCTTGCCCGACACCACAATATTTCGAAAGCGATAATAGAATCTCTCAATCACCTTAAGCTTCCAGATCTCACAGGAAAGACTATTTTATTAAAACCAAATGTAGGAAGAGAAAGTGATTCCTCTTTTGGAATAAATACGAATCCAGAAGTGGTCAGCGCTATTTATGAATATCTTTCTGACCGCTTTGATGCCCGCTTCTTTATCGGAGACTCTCCTATAATTAATACAGATACCCACAAAGCTTTCAAGCAATCGGGATATACACAATTACTGGCAAAAAAAGAGCTGCAATTCATCGATTTGGATGAAAAAAAACCGATTGAATTGTCTATCCCTCAAGGAAAGATAATTAAAAAAATAAAAGTTACGGGATATTGGGATGAATTTGATTATATTATTTCTATTCCCGTTCTAAAAATGCATATGCATTGCGGGGCATCATTGAGTTTTAAAAATCTAAAAGGAATAATCTACAAGCGGGAAAAAATTCGGCTCCACCATAAACAAGCTCCCGAACTCATTAAGCACTACAAAGAGCAATTGTCCAAGATAAAGGAGTTAGATATTGCTATTGCAGATTTAGTGCATGCATTTCGCCCCAATCTTTCGATTATTGATGCGTCCTATGCACAAGGAGGGATGGGCCCCTCCTCGGGAGAGATTATAAAGCTAGATACCATCATTAGTTCCACCAATTTTTTCGCTGCAGATGTCATTGCATTGGCAATTACCCAACCAGCGTGGACCCTCAAGGATGTTCCACATCTGTATCTTATTTCTCATTATCTTCCTAAGATGCCTAGCTCTATGGAACAGATTCAAACGATTCCAGACGATATTAGTGCTTTTATTCATCCGTTGGCTGCTCCTCCCGAAACAATTTCTATAAAGTATAAAAATGTGCACTTAATTGATATAGATTCTTGCTCTGCGTGTCTTTCTACAATTTTTAATTTATTAAAAAACAATAAGCAATTTATTGATAAGCATTTCACTGAAGAAAAACCTCTTAATCTTGCCATTGGTAAAGGTGTGTCTCAGTCCGATCTCTATGGGGATACCTACTTAATAGGCAATTGCATTTCAAAGCTAAAAACTGATGGGATTTTTATACAAGGCTGCACTCCCGTAGAATCCAAGATATTAGCGCGAATTAAACAGCAATTAGGACTTGAAACAGAGGAAACTACTTCTAACTAAAGGAGAGGGTTATGAACCGCCTTTGCAAATAAAAACTCAATCCGTAAGATACTAAGCAGGTAAAATCCTGAGAAAACAAAATGAAAATGAGAAGAAAATGAAAAGAAAACGAAAAAAAAACAAAAAAGAAAATAAAAAAGAAAAATGTCTAATGTAACTGAAATCCGCAATAGGCACAGAAATTAAGCTTCCCTCTATCATCAATTTCCAAGCCGCAATTAGTACAATATTTTAATTCTTTGCGTGATTGTGAATCATCCTCTTTCAAGGCTGTTTTTTTGATGGTTGTGAGGACTTGTCCCGACGATCCAGCTGCAGGGATTGTTTCACTATTTCTGAGTTTGTTAGACGCAAGGGCATTGAAAGTTGAATAGCAAAGACTATTGCAATGAATACAGCGATTCATAGGCTTTCTGAAGTATACTGAAAGGTAAATGAGGACTCCTATACCTGCAGTAAATATAGTTAAAAGCACTAGAATAGCCCAATTAATATCTTCACGTTTTACTTGTACTTCTTTATTACAATTTGAACAATACATATAATTAATCACCTTATCTTTAATAAAATAATTGTAGTAAGTTATCAAAAGTAATTAAGATATTAAAAAGATATTTAGACCAATTCTTAAAAAGGGATCATTAAAATCAATTATTAAAATAAATTGTTTTAATTTTGAGTGAAGTAACTATAAATAATAAAAGAATAGGGCGTTTAATTCTTTTGAATCAGTATTTAAAGCGAAGAATGTGTATGAAGAGTAATAAAAAAGTAATACTAAGTTACCTATCTATTGTGCTCTGACAATTTGGGCAAACATCCATATCCTTCTCCATTTTTTGACCGCAATAGGGACATAGTTCCAATTGAGAACCAACAAGAAATGAATCCTCTTTAGAAATAGGCTGTTCTAAGCTAAGTTTATAAGGATTTTCTAAAGGTTGAAACTGCTTTTTAAGCGACACCTCATCCCCGGTAATAGGTTTAAGTTTATAATTGCATTCCACGCAAATAGTTTTCTCATGTTTCGAGTAATAAATCGCTAAGTAGATCGCCACTCCAATGCCTGCTGTGAAAATGGCTAAAAGTACAATCAACCATATATCGGGAGGGACACGTTTTGCTCTCATTATCCTTCCACAATGCTGACAATATCCGCGTTCCGTTTTTCAATTCACCTTTTATAGAATAATAATGCGATATAAAATCTAAGACTTATGGATAATTAATTTTCACTCATATTAAAATAATATTTGGACCAGTTCTTTTTTGATGAAAGGCGTCATGGTCGTAAGAAGAACAAAATTTCTTACAATCTTATTAAAACTCTACAAACCTCTTATAAGAACTTTCTTATAATAAAGTAATTTTTCATTAGAATTGGTTAAAGAATAAAAATGAGAGTGCTTATTTCTTGGTTTCTCCTTTCAATTAGGTTTTAGATATGTCTCTTATTGTACTTTTCCACAGAACGGACACACATCAATGTCTTCTTCAATATTTTCACCACAATAAGAACATTTGACATAATTTGGTTCTATGAGAAATTCATCTTCGTCTTGTTCTTGAACAATGACCACTCGTTGTTCTTTCATTTTTTCCAGTTCCAGACGTTCCTCAAGATGTTTAACAGCAACCTTGGTAGGAAACTCTTCTTTTGTTCTATAAAATTTCACAATTTGGCGGCATTCTGGACAATATTTTTTTTTTTGAAAACACAATCGATAAAGAATAAATGCTAAAAGACCAATTCCCAAAGTGGCAATAGTTGCGATAACTAAAATCTGATAATGGTAGGAGGTTAATTTTTTTCTTTTCGGTTTTTTTACATGCCGTCTGCAAGTGATACAATAAGCATACTTTTTTTTACGCGCCATTTTCGGGGAGATTATCGAGCTATTTAATTTAAAAATTCAAGATTAAAATGTAATGCCCAAATTGAAATGTTTAGGTAGTAATTAATTATCTATGATTATCTATAATATAAATCTTAATCAATCTTAATTAAATTTATTTAATTTATTTAAACCTTTTCAGATAATAGCCCCCATTATAGAAAATTTTAATTTCTACGTTTGCTTCACTACATTGGAAACTAAATTAAATTAGTGAGACTAACATTCTGGCATAAATAAGAAGAGGCGTGGGAATACTTTGCATATCTGTTTGGAAGGAATTGATGGATCTGGAACAACTACTCATAGTAAACTACTTTCCGAATTCTTAGAAACAAAGGGATATAAAACACATCTCACTAAGGAGCCCTCTTCGGGTGAGATCGGACTTCTATTACGAAAGTTTTTAAAGCGCGCCCAAATTCACCCCTCTACAGATGCCCTTCTCTTTGCGGCAGATAGGTCTCATCATTTCTTTACAGAAATTGAGAGCAAACTGACTCAAAATTATGTAGTTATTTCGGATAGATTTTTAGAATCCTCAATCGTCTATCAGTCCGCACAATCTCAACTGATTAGCGTGCAATGGATTAAGACTTTAAATAAATTCATAAAAGAACCCGATATGACGATGATCCTTGATCTTCCCCCAAAAAAGGCGCTGGAAAGAAAAGAAGTACCGATTACGGACAAATTTGAGAACATTGAGTTTCTAAAAAAAGTGCGAAAGCTATATCTTGAGAGAGCCCAAGAAAATAATTATTATATTATCAATTCCAACGATTTGATTGAAGTGGTGCAAAAGCACATCCAAAAACTTTGTTTAGAAGAATTGGATAAAATAAGTTAAAAATGAATATAATAAAATATATCAAAATTAGGATATAATTTCCTATCATATTCGATGACAATCGAGAAAAGTATAAATTCCCTTCAAGAAGAACCCTTTACTGAAGAAAGTGTATTCCAATATGTAGAGGATTTTAGCTTTCCCCGATTAGCAGGAACGGAGGGCGAGAGGAAAGCCGTGGCTCTTACCATACAAAGATTTAACGAAATTGGTTTTAAGCAAGAGGAGATCATACAAGAACCATTTGAGTTTTCCGATTTTTATTCCACAACTTTGATTAAACTAGTTGGGATGATAACATGTATTTTTTTATTAGCATTTTTACTATTTAGTTATATTGAGATTTATATCTCGCTTCTTATTTTGGCAGTTCTCGGTGCTATCGTGGTTATGATTATGAGAGGGCTTAAATCTCCGGAAGATCCGGGATTTTGGGGAAAATATTATGGAGAAATTTTTGAGGCGACTAATGTGTATGTGAAGGTACCTTCCAAAAAGCTACCAGAACAAGAGGCGGGCAATATTGTGATATCGGCTCATTTAGATTCAAAGTCTCAAAATTTTAAAACTGCCATAAGAGTTAATGTATATCGTCTTTTTGTGATCGGTGGATTTTCATTTTGTATATTTATACTCATAAAAACCATTTGGTATTTCTTATTTATGGGATTTTATTTTGCTATTAAGTTACGTACGTGGATTTTGGTTGGTCTACTCTTGGATTATGGTTTATGGATTTCAGCGGGATGCATAATTATTGCCAATCTTTTCTTAATGTTTCTAAATACCCATAATAAATCTCCGGGTGCTCTTGATAATGCTTCAGGAATGGCTATTGTATTTGAATTAAGTTCATATTTCAGAACAAATCCCTTAAAAAATTATAATGTCTGGTTCTGTCAATTTTCCGCAGAAGAGCTCGGAACTATGGGATCCAGAATCTTTCTTAACAATCAAAAGGAGGAGTTTGAACAGGGGAAAATCTTTCAATATAATATTGATATGATTTCGTGTAAAGGCTGCTCGAAACATAACAGAATTGAATATATCGAATCCTATGGTATTATCCCTAAGAAAAAGTTTACCACATTATGTAGTAAATATTTAGAAAGGGCGGCATTAAAAAACAATATTGACATATTTGGGGTACATTTTCTAACGGGTGCACATACAGACTCGCTTCCCTTCCATGCAAAAGAGTTTGATGCCCTCGATTTAGGTTCAATCTCAGCGTCAAAATGGGGGCATACTGCGGAAGATACCCCAGATAAGGTTGATTCTAAAATCTTAAAAGAAACTTGTGTCCTATTGAAGAATGCTTTACTTGAAATTGATTCTGATTATTATAAATTAGATAATAGAATTGAATACTCAAAAAAATGAGGGAGCAAAATCGGATCAATGAGCTATACAATTAGTGAAAAGGTGCTTTTAGAACATTCGGAGAAAGAGGACATATCTTCGGGTGAATTTATAGAATGTTCGATAGATATGGTAATGGTACATGAACAATTGGGCGGAAGAATTCATCAAGAATATGAAAAATTACATCTAAATCGTGTATGGGATCCATCTAAAATATTTTTCATATTAGATCATTGGGTTCCGGCGCCCACGGTCTCTGCAGCTCAGATGCACCAAGATTGCAGAAGATTTGCTCAAAAATATCAATTTATCCATAATATGGGGATTAATGAGGGAATATGCCATCAAGTATTCCCCGAAAAAGGATTCGCAAGACCCGGAATGCTCATAGTTGGATCAGACAGCCATACTACCACTTACGGCGCATTTAATTGTTTAGCTACAGGGATTGGTGCTACAGATGTATGTGTGGTATTTGCAACGGGAAAATTATGGTTTAAGGTTCCCAGCTCTTATAGAATTCATCTTTCAGGGAATCTTCCGGAGGGGGTAATGGCTAAGGATTTTATCCTCAAATTTATTGGAGACATTTCTACCAAAGGAGCAATTTATAAGTCTTTAGAGTTTTATGGAGATGGTGTGCAATCACTCTCAATGGATGGAAGAATGACGATATCAAATATGGTGGTGGAAGCAGGAGCTAAATTTGGCATTTTTTTAGCAGACGAGAAAACAAGAAGATGGGTCAAGCGCGTTTCACATGCTCCCTTTAAAGCCGTCTTTCCCGATGAAGAGGCATCTTATGAGAAAAAATTTAACTATGATCTTTCTGACTTGGAGCCAGTAGTTGCAAAGCCTCATAGTCCTGAAAATATCGCTTCTATTAGCAAAGTAGAAGGAATTCAGATCGATCAAGCTTTTCTTGGAAGTTGTACAAACGGAAGATTAGAAGATCTCAGGATTGCCGCACACATTATGAAGGGAAAACGGGTAAATGATAAAACACGGTGTATTGTAATCCCTGCATCTAAAAAAATTTATATGGAAGCGCTTACCGAAGGTTTGATTGAAATTTTTATTAAAGCGGGAGCAGTAGTTGGAAATAGCACTTGTGGTCCTTGTATTGGAGGTCATCTAGGGGTCCTAGGAAAGGATGAGGTGTGCATCAGTACCACTAACAGGAATTTTATAGGAAGGATGGGAGCCCCCTCATCTCAAGTATATCTAGCCTCTCCTGCAACTGTTGCTGCTTCAGCTATTAAAGGATATATTACAGATCCGAGAGAGAGAGTGAAGAATAAATGAAAAAAGTGGAAGGATATGTATACATTATGGGGGACAATATTAGTACGGACGACATTGTTCCAAGTCATTGTTTAACGTTGAGAGATTCCATGGAAATGGCACAGTATACTTGTGAAGCAATAGAGGCTAATTTCACTCAAAAAGCTAAGAATCTTAATATTATCGTAGCAGGAGATAATTTTGGCTGCGGAAGTTCTCGAGAAGAGGCGGTAAATGTATTTAAAGTGCTGGGCATTAAAGCGATCATCGCAAACTCATTCGCACGCATCTATTTTAGGAATCTCATAAATCAAGGCATCCCGGGCATCACATATCAATGGGATCCAAGAGATTTTACCGAAGGAGATCAGATAGCAATATTTTTAGAAAAGGGAATAATTCAAAATAAAACCAACAATACAGAGTTTAGCTTTATACAGCTTCCCCCCTTTTTATTAGCGATTTTGGAAAAGGGGGGGATTTTAAACCAGTTGCGCGAAAAAATTTAACTCTGTTATAATAAGGATTCAATTTCCTTTTTAATTTTTTCAATTCGCTTTTTAGATTTTACTAAAATCCTGCTCTTTCCATATTTCTCAAACCATTGTTTGAATCGCTCCTCGATGGAGACATGTTTTTTCCCCATCGTCATTTTATCGGCAAGACATACAATCTTTTCTTCTAAAGTTTCTGGAAGATAATCTCTTTCAGGAAGACCCACATTTTTCGCATCCGATTTATCTAAGCCTCCAAGGATATGAGTTTCACAAATTCTTGCGTATTTCTCAGGGAAGCCCTCTTCGCGTAAAATCTGTCCCCCCAGAAGAGCATGATCAAATCCATGAGTTTCTGCTCTTCCAATATCATGGAGTAGTCCACCAATCAATACTAATTCCTTATCAGCATCCTTTTTAGTAATTCGAGAAGCTATTTTGTAGGCTGTTTCAGCCACTTTAATGGAATGACGACGTACTGAGAGGGGTACCTTTTTCTCTCTCAATAAATCTAAGGCTTTTTCCTTTGAAACCACAATGTCCTCTTCAATATCCATTATCCTAA
Source organism: Promethearchaeota archaeon (assembly GCA_008080765.1). Lineage (GTDB taxonomy): Archaea > Asgardarchaeota > Lokiarchaeia > Sigyniarchaeales > SOKP01 > TEKIR-8. The sequence continues at coordinate 8,757 of SHMU01000012.1, forward strand.
GAAATTTTATAACTGAAATTAAATTAATGATTAATGCTCTTTAGAAATATGTTTATATGAATAGACTTGATTTTATCCCTCAGATTGTATTTAAACTTCATGTTAAGAATTATAAAAAACACCCTAACTGCTTACATTTGAGTTTGTTAGATATTTAATAAAAAAGGATGATATATGATTTAGTTATTCTTTGGAATATGTAGGACTCGTAGCAGAGCCTCCCGCTATTCCACCCAAAACCCCTCCCGAAAGCGCCCCTAAAATACCACCGATTGTATCTAGTAATTGTGCTCCTTGAAATAAGGCAATCAAATCTTGACCACTAAAAATGCTTAAGCAAATCCAAATTAATAATGAAATTATGATCACTAAGGTGCCCGCAATAAAACCCCTTTTTAATCCTCCCGAAATAGCTCCAGACACAAATCCCATTAACAAGCAAGCCAAAAATGCCGGTTGAAAGAAATTGGTTATTGTATATGGCCCCACGGAGAAGAAATTGATAATATCAAATTCAAATAGGTCTTCAACTAACGTGCCAATTCCTTGTAAGATATCATATTCGGAAAATAATATTGCTGTGCGAAACGTTTGCCATTGATTAAATAAAGAGACGCTAAAAAAACTTAAGGCGATACCTATTCCAATACCAATACCCAATCTAACCATACTATTAACCTTAAATTTAAAAATACCTTATTGATTTTTTAAAAGAAATAATAGAATATTAATTTTTACTATTCTTTTTTAACAATAGAACATGGGAAGTCTGGAATAGTTCATTTATCTCTAAACGATAAAATTACATAGGTGTGTAATAAAATCGCTTAAATGTCTCTTTTCATTCATTAAGGTTTGTATTATAGTAATTTGAACGCGCTGGAGGTTTTTATACGTGCAAATTAGGGAGAATTTCCATCTTAGACAAAGATGTACAATAAAATATTAAAATTATGCTGTATTCCTTTTATTAATAAGCAATAATAACAATTTTTAATAAATTCTAGGTTTGTAACGTGGCTAAAAAGAAAAAAAAGTCTGAAGAGAACGATAAGGAGAAAGAGGATGATCTATTGGATCTTGAAGAAGATCCCATCTTAGATTTTGATGAAGATTTTGAAGAAGATTTAGATCTCGAAGAAGAACTAGATTTACTTGATACTGAAGATATTAGCGTGCTTGAGGAAGAAGAGACTATAATAGATAAGGATGAGGAAAAAAAACAATTATATTTGAGTTCAGGGATTCATATCGGGACAAAATTATTAACGGGAGATGCGAGAAGATTTATCTATCGTCAAACCAATTACGGTTTATACGTAATTGATCTTACCCAGACAGAAGAACGCATCGCTATTGCAGCAAAGTTTCTTAGCAAATATATAGAAGAGGGGAGCGATAAGGTTATTGTATCCTCCGTACGAAGATATGGCAAAGAACCAGTACGAAAGTTTTGTGAAGCTCTCAGCTGCCGAGCCGTGGTTGATAGATTCATCCCGGGTTCGCTTACTAACCCAAATATCGCAACATATATTAAAGATGCAAGTGTGGTATTTATTGTAGATCCTCATGCAGATAAAGTAATTCTCGAAGAAGCGAGACTAGCCCGAATTCCCGTGGTAGCTTTATTTGATACGGACGATACGCTCAATGGAATTGATTTAGCCGTTCCTGCTAACAATCGTGGTAAGAAAGCCTTGGGATTGGCGTTTTGGTTGCTTGCCCGAGACATCTCATTGGAACTGGGAAAAATTGCCAGTGAAGATGATTTTCCCTACACGTTAGAAGACTTTACCTCCAATATTATTCCATTGTACAAGCAGCAACAATAATACTATTCTGCTAATTTTTTATTAATTAAATCAATGGAATACCATTGAAATCCTTATTCTTATTTTATGATATTTTTAAAAAATCACTAATAAACTTTTAACGAGTTGTCCATTTTATCAACTAGAATATAAGGAGGTTATTTTACATAAAATGAAAAAAGTTATAGCCTTCGCGGGCAAAGGTGGAGTTGGAAAGACCACATCTTTAGCATTGTTCCTTAAATTCCTTACTGAGAGAAACTCCTCGGACATCTTGGTTATAGATTCCGATCCAGATGCCAATATCGGAGATGTAATTGGCAAAGAAATACAATTCTCTGATACTCTAGCATCAAAGATGCAAGAATTAAAAAAAAAAATTGAAAGTCGTAGCCTTCCGCTTGATATGCCCAAAAATCAAATCATTGAAGGAGATGTATTTCGGGCATTAATTGAATTAGAAAAGTTTGATATTCTCGAGATGGGCAGGCAAGAAGGGAAAGGCTGTTATTGCTTCATCAATAACGTATTAAAAAACGTCATAGATACATTGTCCAAGAATTATGATATCACTTTAGTCGATTCGCCTGCGGGTTTGGAACATTTTTCTCGAAAGACGGGAAGAGACGTCACAGACTTAGTGATTGTAACAGATCCTTCTAAGATGGGCATTCATACCATGAAACGCATTATTGAATTGATATCCGAAGTGGGGTTAACATTTAAGAATATTTGGGTTTTGGGAAATCGCTTTCCCGATGAATTGAAAGATGCCCTCAAAAAAGAAGTAGAAAACACAAAAGAACATAAGGTTTCTTTATTAGGATTCTTTCCTAATGATACTCAAATACTTGAATATAATTTTAACGGGAGGAGTCTTTTAGAATTACCGGAGTCAAACCCAACATATCAAATTGCTAAGCAAATCTTTGATCAAATTCTTTAATTTCTTTTTGAAAGTGGCGCGCTTAAGATATTGAGTTTTCACCAGATTAGATTAAAAAGGGTAAGCAGGTTGTAAATCCCGCTAAGATTCCTGCCATTACGCCCCCTATAAACACGCTAAAGGATCCTTTAGGATGATTAAGCATATCTCCTCCTTTAGAGAGAAACCATATACTTACTGTGATTGTAATCAAAGAGATTAGCGATATATATGCAAGACAGAGGTAAATTGTTTTTTCATGGGGAGCAATTGCAAAATCATAAATGGAAATTCTTAGGATGTATTGAGGCTCAATAAATCCTCCGATATCGATAAATTGGAAAAAAAGCTTATCGGGAAGGGGTTCTAGGACCCATATTAAGATATAAATGAGATAATTGAAGATAAGTCCAAAGCCCATAAACATATATGCCATTCCTAAAATCACATGTGTTTTCTTAATTTTATCCTTAAAAGATTCATTTTCATCAAATTTTGATTTATTTCGTAGCCGTTCCATAAGATATACTCCTCTAACCTTGAGAAGCGTCATTCCTCCAAGGATCATCAATAACAAAGCAAATAGGTATTTTAGATATCCAAAAAGGAGGAGTAAAAACTCATTGATTTCAATACATAATTCTTCTAATCCGTTAACTACATCAGGAATAATTGTGGAAAAAGAGGAATTTGTAAAAGATAATAGGTGTTGAAGAACAATGGCAAGCATAATCTATTAGTAAATTCGCACCTAATTATTTAAACTCATTATAAAAGTATTAAATCAAAATATTGGTGGAGTTTAAAATGATAGGATAGAATCTATCATAAATGTATTTCATTCAACTTCATCTCATTTTCAACATATTATTAACAGGAATGGCACTTTTTTATTATCTCTCTCGAATAAAAGAAATAAATGCCAATTATTTAAAGTATATTATCCTAATAGGGATTGTGGCATTATTTATAGACTTTTTTATCAATTTTACAAGATATGTACCCGCTGAACTTCCTTCAGAAGTCGGGAATACGCTAATGATTTTTACCGCTCAATTACTTCTCTTCTCTACTGTGGCAATCTTTATTGTTTCGGTAAATTATTCCCACGAGGATATCATCGACTTGAAATATCCCTCGAAATTCAAGGCACGAAAGGGAAGGGTTCATATCGGTAAAGTAATGAGTCAAAATGCAAAAAAACACAAGTTTTTTCTCTCTCTTGATGATCTTGAGAAACATATGTTTGTATGTGGATCAACGGGGATGGGAAAAAGCAATTTTATCCAAAATTTATTAATCAATTTTAAAAACAAGTATGAAATACCTTTCTTACTGATTGAATTCAAAGCAGAATATCTTTTTTTACAAAATCTAATAGAAAATGTCGTGATCTTTCGTCCCGGAGAGAATTTTTCTATTAATATCTTTGATCCAGAAGGTGCTCATCCCGAAATTCATGCCGAAAGAATTTTTGATATCCTTAAAAGTGGCCAATTTTTAGATGAAAGCTCAGAATACTCACCGCAAATGCAAAAAGTATTAATAGATATTCTTACCGAAATATGTAAAAATAAGGATCTGCAGAATTGGGAGGGTTTTTATAAACAATGCGCAACTTATTTGAAAAAAGAGCGCAATAGAATACCGATGCTTGCTCAAACATTAATTAGTATCAGAAATAGGGTAAGAAGATTTTCTATCGGCCCTTTAAAAGCGATTTTCGGCTCAAAAACGCAATTCAAAGTTAAGGAACTATTTCGCAGAAATGTTATTATTGATCTCAGCTCTATTATACGGCTGGGGGGTGAAAAAGAAGATGCCTTGTTTTTCCTCAATATGATTTTAAAATATCTATGGGACGAAAATCTGACCAAGGGTGGGAAGGATTATAAGGGGATTAAGCATATTACAATTGTCGAAGATGCCCAATATTTTGTTCCACAAGATTTAACAAAACAGACTAAATTATCTACATATTTAGAAGATATTGCCTTGTTGCAAAGGGGTACGGGAGAATGCCTAATTTCTATTGCCACACGTCCCCAAGTAAGTGAAGAAATTTTAGCAAATTGTGGGGTGTTAGTGATTTTTAAAAATCACATGGAAAAAGAATTTCAATGTAAGCTCCTAAATTTAAACGAAATGGATGAGCATTATCTCTCGATTTTGGAAAAAGGCAGATGTATCATTCGTGTAAATTCTGTCAAGAGACCTTTTTTGCTTACCAATCCTTATATTCCACGAAAATGGTTAAGCAATATTGAAATAGAGAGAAATAACGAGCAAGTTTTCAATAAAAATGGGTTTAACATTGAAAGCTCATACAATTTTATCGAAGAGGCATATTCAATAGAGAGAGATAATGACAATTCTTCCCGTAAGAATAATGAGGGACAAGAGATTACTGTACAAAATAAAGAGCCAGAAGATCAAATTGATGATGATATATCTGTAGAAAATGATTCTAATTTTAATATTCAAGAAGATTTAATATTATTTAATAATGAAGAGGACCAAATGCCTGAAGAATATCCACTACTTGAAAAAGAAGCTTCTGATTTGGAGGAATTTGAGGACTTCATCTCTAAAATGATTTTAAAAGAAAAAAAAGAAATAAATTAAAAAGGGAAGGAAAGAAAAAAAAAATGTGAATTATAGCTTATAACCGCATTTCGTGCAATATTTCGCCCTTTCATAGTACATTTCGTCACAATTCGGACAATTCGCTTTATACACGCCCATTTTATTCTCAAAAATTAATTGTTCACCGCAATTATTGCAATATCTATCTTGTAAGTATGTCTCTTCACCGCATTTGCTACAATATTTTTTTGAATCTACAAAAGGAATGTCAATTTCTCTAAGATCCTTTCTTCTAAGAGTTTTGATGATATAAGGGCGTAAGAAAAGTGATAAAATTGCCGTTATTGCAAATGGACCCGCTACTACTGCTAAAAGAATTGCCGTCTCAGTGTTAAGTAAATTTGTAGTCGAAATTACTGCTATCAGCACCGAAATCAAAAATACCACCGTTTTATACCCCATTCGGGTAATTAATCGAGAGGATTCCTCATCTTTTGCATATAGCACTAAGTTATCAGATATGCCCTTTTCTCTCTGTTGATGAATATTTTTAACTGTTTTACTAAGTTGTATATATGTTGTGATGATGACCAAAATTAAGGATGTCAAGAAAACACCAATTATTGATATATATAATTTGGGTATTTCTAACCCTCCTATATTATATGTAGATTCTAACAAATAATAATTAAACCAAGGAATCCAACTTCCAACAATAATCATTAGAATGATGTTCGCAAGAATCAAAGTAATTTGAAAAATCTCTAACACAGCATTTTTAGGATTCATCTTTTCGAAGAAAATATTGGAAGAGATATCTCTGCTCATTAATATCATATAACCAAAGATGGACATTAATAAACTTCCGATAATCATTAGTATACCAATTGAGGCGTATGAAAAAGAAATTAATAGTCCAATAATGAATACTGAAAGTGTTGCAATAAGGGTAGCATAATAGACAATGGAATAGGGAGTATAACTTTCTTTTTTCGCGTCTTTTTTTGGTGTTTCTTCTTCTTTTTTTAATCCGTTTTTATCTACTTTCAAATTCTTCTTCATTTCTTTGCTTTCCGCTAACAAAGCTTCAATCTGTTGTTTATTCATAATCTCATGACTAATATTCTTTAATCTGCTATATCCAGTAGCTAATATGACACCCACAACAGCAGAAATTATGAATGTGATTATATATTGGTAATTCTCTAGTGAAAAATCGGGCAATTCAGGAAAGAATGAAATGGCTCTGGTATTAATCAAAATATGTTCTTGATTGTTCTGATCGATAACAACTACTTGATAATATAATGTGCGGGTATCCCCCGAGAGGGGAGGAAGAAATGCAGTATATGTTGGGCTATTAGATTGCAGCGGAATGGGTATCCATGGCGGTGTTCCTTCTTCAGTTGAATAGCGGAAAATAATATCTTTCACAAATTCATTATCATTATCAATTGTAATTGAAATTAAATGATATTCATCAGAAGAATATTCTGTAAATTCATTAAATACAAAATTGCTAGTAAATTCAAACCTTGGAATGTGATATTCATAATATAACCCATCATTATCATTTTTTAGCACATTTCCCGCAAGATCTGTTGCTACAACATAGTAATTAACTTGTGTAGAAGTGTAGTTGGCATCTATTGTGGCAATATACTTGTTTCCATCATTTAACATTTCTATTTTCTGCCAGCCTTGTGAATCAGTGCCGTCTCTTTGATAATAAAGCATCACAGTCATATTGATATTATCAGTCGCATTCACTTGGATTTGCACAGCATCACTCGGAAGGGGATATGCCTCATCAGTTGCAATACTCATTATCTGGGGAATATCATAGTCCACATAAAACCATCCCGTTTTATTGGCCATATTAAACGCATTATCTATTAATCTCAATATGAATGAATAGTTTCCTTCGGGTAAATATTCATCAAAATCATTCAATCCATCATAAGTAATTCTTGATGTTGTGCTTGAAGAGATTGATTTTTTCTGAAATTTCACTAAATTAGTTTCCCGAGCAGAAAAAAGTTCAAAGTCAGCATCATCATCGATTGGCGTGGTATAAAAGGTTTCAAAGCCATCAAATGAGGTAAATGAAGAACGATTTAATGGATCAATGTCAAATGGACCGTTCCAATTATCACCAGAATCATAGGTTTGAAATTCTTTATATGTAGGTATACCTACTTGAAATCCTTGGATATATATGGATCTTATACCAACATGAGCCGTTTTATTGCGAGATAAGAGAAATTTTGGGCTATTGTTTTCAGGAGCATCAACTTCATAATCAATATCATAAGGTCCCTTTTGAATGGGATTATCAATATAACTAAAAAATGGATTTAAATTAAATTTTTGAAAATAAACCTTTATTTTATTAGTTGTTTGATTACCTAACGGCATAGAGAGATATAATTCTTGATTCACGGGTTCATAGATTATATCTGGATTTAGCTTATCCTTCAAATCTTTATCATCATTAGTCTCAAATAATTTCCAATATTTTTGGGTCCAATGTAGTCCCAAATCATTCGAAGAATACAGATAGAATTTGTTTTGATTTAAGAGTTTTAATGTTAGAAACATGTTACTACTATTTGTAAATACAATTTTTGAAACATACTCATAGGCTGAAGTTGGATTAATCCCAAGTAGGCGTGTAGGAGATAAAAATGTTTCTGCTTCATCAAAACTTCTATAGATCACTTCAGTAGAATCAGCCGCTCTATATACACAAACAATATCATCCCATGCCGCTCCAGTATAATATCCTATGTCTTGGGAGCTTTCGAAAACAATTGTAGGTTGACTCCATGTAACCCCTCTATCGGTGGATTTTATAATGCTTAATACATTTCGTCCGAATTCTTCTGTTTTATAAATGATATATAATTGTCCTGCAGGGGAACTAAAAATCTTGGGATTTAAATCTGCCCAATTGTTATCAGTAATTTGTTGCCAAGAACTAAGACTATTATTTTCTTTGTATATTTCTAAAAGAGATTCACAACTTTCTGAAGGAAGCAAATCCCATTGAATCTCCGAGAGGGTGATATTGGTGTGTTGTGGATTGAAATAATTTTTTTCTTGATTGTAATCTTCAAATGAGGGATCTTCATTATCTAAAATGATAAATAATGATTCTGGTCCAATAATTGTTGTATTTTCTACAGTTAATTCTGCTTTTACCATTGTAGTGTTTATCTGTTGTTGTAGGAGTGTTTTTCCATTCCAAAAAATATGTTCTACCGTAAACTCAATACAAAACCCTTGAGAAGAGAAGTAGATATTATCAAGAAAATGATAATATTGATACACTTCATAAGCATTCTCTCCGAGATAATTATTTGAAAAAAAGAATTGATAATCTTGTCCATTATAAATTGCATTGAAAAAGTGATATACCCCTCCAAGAGGATAACTGCTACCTAGAGGGACAGGGAGCAAAAAATTTGATATAAAACTTGTACAATTGCGTACAATTATATCAGCATAATCACCATAGTCAATCTTCTCTATCATATAAATTAAATCCACATCTGAATCATAGAAAAAGTCATATTCATCCATATTCATATTATGAGAAGATGATACAATTTTTGTAGGGACGCTTATATTTAACGATTGGCTTACATTAAATTCTGCCCATGAAATATATTGCGAGGCTCCTTGTACTGCTTCCCACATTAACCATTTGGATCCGCTTGTATTGTTTACCTGCATTCTTGGGTTTTTAACTCTGTCTAATCCTTTTATACATGTAATATTATGGGGGCCTATCCAACTCGAGCCATTATTATAACTTTCAAAATAGCAAACTTTCGTCAAGGATGTCGAATTAGTTTCAGCTAGTGCATATATCATTCCATTACTTTGAATTGAAAGTTCCAGAGTATGATTATCGTCATTTCTCAGTTCAGTCCAGCCCAGATCAGTTTTATCTGCGATAGTTGAAGTTATTGTCCAGCTTGTTCCATTATCTGTAGAACCGAAATAATTTAAGGAAGTCTGATTTATCCATGAAATAACACCAATTTTTTTATTGTTTGGTTGAGCATCTATACCGGTGCCAATAAAGAAATTAAATAGATCATCAGAATTAACTCCACTTGGTTCATACGATTTTATAATCTGAGTGTTCCATGTTTTTCCTTTATCAATACTAGTTAATAATTTAATACTGGCATTGTCAAATCTGTTTAAATTTATTTCTGTATATGAAAGATAAAACAAATCAGATCCGCTCGGATTAACGAAAGCTACATTATATTCTAGTTCTGATGTATATGTCAGAAATGTAGGGTAATTAATGATTTCTAGCGTGTAATTTCCATTTTTATTTAGCATAAATGAAAAGAAAAGGTCATCATTCTCTCCGGGTGAGGATTCTGGAGAGATGTAATATCGGGACGCTTTAAATTCTTCAATAAATTGAAAAGACTGAGATGAGTAGATCCTATCATTTGTTTCCGGGAGGAATCTTAAGTTGCTGGTTTTAGGTATTAAATTACCGATTAAAGTAGCAATCACTGCAATGGATAGTGTAATTATCAGCGCATATTTTATATTTGATTTTGTTTTCATGGTTTTTCTATTTTTTTAATTTTTTAATATACGATTAAATATAAAATACCTAATGAAATTATTAAAATCTTTCCAAGTTTAAAGTATGAAAGATAAAGAAGATGAAAAGAGAGATGTTTTAAAAGCATTATATGGCTATAGATAAAGAAGATGAAAAGAGAGATGTTTTAAAAGCATTATATGGCTATGATGAAATATACAGAAAAGCTGATATCAATCTTGAAATAATTGCAAAATATGGAAAAGTTTCTAAAAAAATTGAGGAGCATATCCAATCAATGAAAAAAAAATAAGAAATGAGGAAGATTCAAACCTCTTGTAGTTGTTGATGAGAAGATGGTTCTGTTTTTGCCGACTTCTTTTTTGCTTTTCTTCGTTCTTCTAACATTATCAGAGAAAATCTAAAATTTGAAAATAAAAAGGTTAGGTATACAATCCATTCCAGAAAATAATTGGGAAAGACGGGAAATAATTCTCCTGTGAGTGCCGTATATATTTTTGCCATATTAAATATGAACACCGTAAGAGAGCAAATTCCGCATAAGATAAGTTTTTCACCACCTTCCCCTTTTACAATAATATAAAGATATACAAGCCCTGAATAGAATAGCCAAGAACCAAAGAAATACATCTCTCCAACAAATCCATGGAGTTTATTTAAATTGAGTGGAAATATACCTGCCATAAAACTTCCAAGAGATTGAATTGAAGTGGTAATATAGAGAAAAAGTAGAATATTTATTTTATTTGTTTTATAATAAAAGGAATTTACCAAAGAGTAATGAAATAGAAGCATAAAAGGGCTTGCAATCGTCATTCCTAAAAAGAAGAAGATATTTGAGCCATTGGGTCCAATAGAGAGATTAGAGATCCATTTTTCAAAAATACTAAAGGTGGGATCTTCTACAATATATAAGATGAGAGCAACTGCGATAAAAATACCTAATGACCCATAACCTATTAATCCAAAATATGGAGCGGGAATCTTCTTGAATAATCGGTTATAAAACCCGATAGGTTTCAAAATTAATGTTTCTTCTAATTCATCACTTATTTTTTTGATCCACAATCACCTATAAAGTAATTTTATTAAAATAACGTTATAAAAATTTCTTTCCAATCTAAGTTTTGGGATATGATACATTATTGTTAACTATACGGTTTAGATATCTTTTTATCATATTCTTCTAAAAGAGTGATGAGAACTCTTCCAAACTGTGCAAGAAAAGAGTGGTCTACTTTATCTACGGTATCTTTGGGGGAATGAATATATTTATAAGCTTTTTTATCGGCAAATCCAATTCCCTTGTAATTTTTATTCTTTAAATAATAGCCATCGCTTCTATTAAGAGCAAAAATAAAATATTTTATATAATAGGAGGGGTCCAATTCCTCGGAAAGATCAGCAAATAGTTTAAACAAGGAGGTATGTTCTCCTTTATTTTTTACTGCAAATACATCTAAATGGGTTCCAATAGAGTCAAAATTTAAATATCTTGTTGTTTGATGATGCCACTCTTGTTTATGTTTCCTATAAAGATAGCGTATCCCCATAGTACCATTTTCTTCTGCCCCCGTAAATATAAACCAGAGATCAATTGATGTGAGTCTATTTTCTATCTTATTAAAATGATGTAAAAGCTCTAAAACAAGTGAGACTCCAGAACCATTATCAATTGCTCCCGGGGATTTATTATTGGTAGTATTTACCAAAATCAAAACAGTACTAATTAGATTGAGTAAAAGAATACACGCTATGATTAAATTGAAGATGATATTTGAGATGAAGAAATATTTAAGTATCAACAAAGCAACGATTATTATAAATGAATATATCCATACTTTTGTGTTAATACTTCGAAAAGTTATGGTCAGTTTCTGGCATTTAGAGTCTTTATGGCTTAATAATAAGAATTGGATTTTATTGGATTTTTCAGCAGTATGATTGGGAACTTTTGCATCAAGTTTTATGCATACATTCTCTGATTGATATTTCTCACCCAGTGAAATATCTTCGGGATGGCGCGTAATTATAATAAGAGGCACAAAAATAATGCTCAAAATTACAATATTAATTAAGATAAATATAATATTGATATAAAGAAAGAATACAACAAGTAACCACCAGATGGAGCAAAAGGCTAGCTTTTTATAGACTCTAGGATAAAAAGTCGTAAAAGAAAATTTTTGAATTTCGGGGTTTAATCCTAATTCTTCAATTTTTTGGATAATCAACTTTGATGCTTGCTGTTCATGTTCCGTCCCCGAAAGTCGCGGGAAGGAAATACCCTCCAAGTTTTTCTCAATCCTTTCTGCGTCTATCATTTTAAATATGCCCCCTCTTTTGCGGAACTCACAGTTTGCCGATAAATATTAAGATAACCTGTTCTAATTTTAGGTTCTAAAGGTTTCCAATTGTTAAATCTTTTTTCAATCTCTTGTTTAGAAAGCAATAAATTAAGCCTGCGATTCTCAATATCGATTTCAATCATATCTCCATTTTTAACTATCGCAATGGGACCTCCTTCATATGCTTCTGGGCAGACATGGCCTATACAAGGACCTCTGGTTGCTCCAGAATATCTCCCATCCGTTATCATAGCCACTGATTCCCCTAATCCCATCCCCACTAACATGGCTGCGGGAATAGATAATTCACGCATTCCAGGAGAGCCTTTGGGACCCTCATAACGAATGACCAATATATCTCCACGCTTCACTTCTTTCGAATATAATGCTTCTTTCACTTCCTCTTCGGAATTAAAGACGACGGCAGGTCCCGTATGGGTTTTCATTCGGGAACTAATAGCGCTCTGTTTGACGATAGCTCCTTCTGGTGCTAATGTTCCTCGCAATACGGCAATTCCCCCTTCATTTTCCAGAGGATGTTTGAGGGTTCTAATAACGGATGATTCTTTAGATTCAATCTTGCTAAGAACATGCTTTAGTGGCTTTCCCTCGACAGTAATAGGAGATAGGTCTAACAATGAAGAAAGACGTTTCATAATTCTCTTTACACCACCCGCTTTATGAAAATCTGTTAGATTATATTGTGAAGCTGGTTTAAATCTTGCTAATAATGGAACAGAACGGCTTAACATATCAAAATCAAAATGAGTTAAATCCACTCCTATTTCGTGCGACAGAGCACACATGTGTAATACCATGTTAGAGGAGCCTCCAAAGGATAATGCGGTTTTAATCGAATTTATGAGTGATTCGGAAGTAATAATTTTTCGGGCGTTAAGTCCCTTTTCTATTAATCTTAATATTGTCTTACCCGTTTCAAGGGAGAGGAGTTCCCTTTCCTTGCTAAGAGCACCCGCAGTGGCACATCCAGAAAGTGAAAGTCCCATTGCCTCTACAATACACGCCATAGTATTTGCTGTACCCATCATATTGCATGCTCCAGCAGATGTACAAGTTTGCGATTCGATTTGAAGAAATTCTTCTGGAGTGATCTCTCCTGCTCTCACTAAGCCGATAGCCTCTTTTATATCGCATGTTACATAGGTTTTTCCCTTTAATGGACCTTCCATAAAAGTTTTCGCTTCCATTATTCCTCCAGTCAAAAAAATGGTGGGGATATCGCATCTTGCAGCGGCAAGCAACATTCCCGGAATAATTTTATCGCAAGAACAGATCATCACCATTCCATCATAATTATAGGCTTTTATCATGCATTCTATTGAGTTTGCAATTACTTCTCGTGAAGGTAACACATATTTTGAAAAGTTTCCAGAATTTGCAATCCCATCGCATATTGCTATTGTGTTAAATTCCATCGCGGTCCCTCCACCTTCCTTAATAGCTTCATTTACTATCTTACTTAACTTCCTTAGGTGTATATGTCCGGGATTCATTTCATTCCAAGAGTTGACAATTGCTATTCTCGGCTTTTGAAGATCTTCATTAGAAAACCCACATGCGTGATATAGGGCTCTTTCATATGCTTTTCGTGGATCTAATTCTGTTTGGGTTTTTTTTTCATTCATATCTTGGATGTTATTAGATCAGTTTATCTTGAATTATATGATTCTAAAAGTTAAAAATCATTAGGTTTATTCTATATATGCTTTACTACCTATAGAATATATTTTTTTTGATGAATTTATTTTTACTATCAAGCTTTTATTTAGCTGTGCTAACTATTTGAAACCCCTTAGAAATCTTGAAAATGTTTGAAAACTAAAGAAAATTTCGTTAGATTTTAATTCAGTATGACTTTCTTCCAAATATATTATTTTGTATCTTAAGCATAAAAATTAATAGAATAGTTTAATGCTGAATTATCACAAAGGGTTTTTAAAATGGAGTTATTTCCTTCGAATTATGATGTAATCGCGCTTATTGTTGATTTAATGTTAGTGCTTGTAGCTTTTCTTTACGTGGGGATTTCTATTTTTACCCCCATGATTCTGTATAAAAAAGAGAAGATAAACAAATTTCAAGCCAGAAAAATGGTGCATTTATTTGCCGGACTGGCAGTCCTTGTCACCCCCTTTTTCACGTGGAAATTATTTGGCACGATTATAGCGGGATTATTAACTGTGGTTACGCTGCTAAGTTCTAAAAAAAGTAAAGTAAAAAAGCTTCAAGAGTTATATGAAACTATTGGAGAAGAAGCGGAAGAAAGCCTTGAAAGGCCTTATCTTCAAGGTCCTTTTCATTACTGCCTAGCAATTACCTTAATTGTGACTATTGCTGCCATCTTTTTCCCAAATCAGATTTATTTTGCCATTGCTGGAATCTTGATTATGATTATTTCCGACACTCTCGCATCTCTATTTGGCAAAAAATATGGAAAACATCCCATTAACATCTCGTGGACAAAGACCACCAGAAGTCTGGAGGGATCGATTATGATGTTTCTCTCTGCATTTATCTTATGCTTCGGAGCATTTTTAATTTATGGATTTTTTAATATTGGAGGTACCCAACAAGCCTTAAATTTTTTTGATGTCTTAATCCTTTCTCTAATTACTTCACTGGTTGCAACATTTATAGAATTAATCAGTCCCAGCACTTGGGACGATCTGACAATACCCATAGGTACAACACTTAGCATTTTTCTGATCGTATATCTTGCTTCATTGATTTAATTTATAAAATTTTTGCCCTATTCTTTTTCTTTATTTTTCAATCCTCGATAAAAACGTTTTAAGACCTCGCAGAGATGATTTTGTCGCATACCGACAAATTGGAGATCAGCAAGTCTAAGTATTTTTGTCGATGAAGGTAAATTAAATATTATCCAATTAACTATAATATTACTTATTTTAACGAAAAAATTTAAGATATAAAAAATAACATAAGGTAAGTTACAGATTGTTAATTTAGAATATTTAAATGGAGTCTTTAGATAAGGTCTTTGATGTTATTGTGGTTGGAGCGGGAACCGGCGGTGCTACAGCAGCACGTTTTGCCGCACAAAATGGTTTAGATGTCTGCCTATTGGACCGAAAACCTAGAAACGAAATTGGTTCGAAAATATGTGGTGATGCTGTCGGTAAAGAGATCTTCACTTTACTAAATATTAAACCTCCACGCGGGGAGGAATTATCTTGTCCCATTATCGGAGCTAAATTGTATCCCCCGAATAGAGAGAAATGTATTGAGATGAAGGATCCCAAACAGACAGGTTATATTATTGATCGTATAAAATTTGGACAAAGACTTTTAAAAGAAGCTCTTGAGGCGGGAGTAAATACTTTTCTGGATAACACCATGGCGCTTGATCTTGTATATACCAATAAAATAGTGTCAGGTGTTAAAATCAAGTTAGAAAATGGAGAAAAAGTAGATCTTAAATCAAAGATTGTAATAGATGCAAGCGGACTCTATTCTCCCTTACGAAAAAAAATAGAAAGCGATATTATCGAGAAAGAGATTTCTGATACGGACGCTATCTTATGCTATCGAGAAATTGTGACTTTTCCCAAACAAGATCAAGAGGTACAAGATCCTCAATACATCTCAATTATTTTGGATCAAGAAAAAGCCCCGGGAGGATATATTTGGTATTTTCCCAAAGATGATCATTCTCTTAATATTGGATTAGGGGTATATATGAATTATGGCGGGAAAGTGAAAGATCTCTATAAAAAACACGTCTATAATGAGTTTATCAATGCGTCTGAAGTAAAGATTCTCTCTTCCGGTGGAGGTGTAGCCCCTGTGCGGCGTCCTTTATGGTCTTGTGTCGATAATGGAATAATGTTTGTGGGGGACGCTGCCTTTCAAGTAAATCCCTTACATGGAGGAGGAATTGATCCCTCCATGAGAGGGGGATATTATGCCGCCTTGACTGCAGCCAGTGCAATAGAAAGCGGAGATTATTCAATGGAGAAGTTATGGGATTATAACTGCAAAGTAATGATCAATTTCGGAGCAGAATTTGCTGCTTTAGATTTACTACGAAGGGTGCTGCAATCCTTATCCAATTCCGATTTGAACTTTGGGTTGCAAAAAGATTTATTAACTGCTTCTGAGATTTTACAAATTGCTGAAACAGGAGATCTCACCTTATCCTTATGGGATATGGCTTTTAAAGCCTTTAAGGGGATTATGCGCCCGGATCTACTCCTTGATCTTAATTATTTACGACTTCGAATGAATGAAATTGCTAAAATCTACAAACATTTCCCAAAAACATCAAAAACGTTCCCTCAATGGAAGGAAAGAGTACGGGAACAATATAAGAAGATAGAAAAGATGATTATTGATCTTAAATCTAATAGAAAGTAAATAATAGATAATCCTACAGAAGAAAAATATGAACAATCCTATTACAAGTAAGACTAAAAAAACACCTGTTTATCAATTTTTAATAGATAAAATTAACAAAGAAGGTGCTTTGCATTTCTCATTGGTCGATCCTGACCCCCTCAATCAAAGCCCCGACATCGCAGCCCAGATTGCGAAATATGCTGTGGAGGCAGGTACAGACGCTATTTTAGTTGGAGGAAGCACTATTTTTGATCAAACTTTTGTCACGGAAACAATTTGCAATATCAAAGAACATGTTGATGTACCCGTTATTATCTTTCCTGGAGGCATTTCGAATTGTTCATTCGAGGCAGATGCGATTCTATTTATGTCCTTGCTCAATTCCGAGGATCCTTATTTTATCGTCGGCCAGCAGGCTTTGGCTTCATATCCTATTAAGATTTCTGGGCTTGAGCATATTTCCATGGCATATTTAATTATTGAGCCAGGAGCGACAGCAGGATGGATTGGAAAAGCGAAACTTCTCCCCAGAAATAAACCAAAGCTTACTGCAGCATACGCTTTAGCTGCGGAAATGTTTGGATTTCGCATGATATATTTAGAAGCTGGCTCCGGCGGAGATCGCATTCCCCCGAAGCATATTTCCCTCTGTTCCCGAGTATTATCAATTCCAATTATTGCGGGAGGAGGAGTGACTAATAAAGAAGATGCAAAGAATTTTGTCAAAGCGGGTGCAGACATAATCGTGATGGGAACCTTTTTGGAAGAAAATGTATTAAAAGATAACGGGACTTCTCTAAAAGAAATCATAGATACCATCAAAGAAACGGGGAAACGAAAGAGAAAGAATTATACGGTTAAATAAAAAAACTTATTTATAGTAGTGAAACTATATGAAGCCAAAAGCAGCTATTGAGATAATGCGCCCCATAAATGATTTAATGGGATGTTTGACGGTAATTATTGGGATTTTAAATACGCGCACGGGCATCTCTACTAATGAGCTCATTCTAAATATTATATTGGGCATTTTAACCTACTTCTTTATTGCAGCCTCGGGAATGATCATAAATGATATTTATGATGTAGAAATTGATCGTATTAATCGACCAGAACGCCCCATACCCCGAGGAGATATCTCATTGCAAGAAGCGAAAGTTTTATTTGGGCTCACATTAAGTGTGGGAATTGCTATATCTTTTATTCATAGCATTATTATGGAATTAATGTTTATAAACGTGATAATTGCTGTATTCTTTGGATTTATTGGATTTGTGTATGCAAAATGGGGTAAAAAAAGTGGGTTTTTAGGTAATATCATTGTATCTGTATCTTTTTCTATTGGATTGATCTATGGAGGGATTTTAAATGGAATTAATATTCCTCTTTACATATACTTTTTCTTCTTTACATCTTTTTTTCTTTTACTTGCCCGAGAGGTAGTAAAAGGGTGCGAAGATGTTGAAGGAGATACACGAGAAGGGGTGAAAACATTAGCAATTACACTTGGAGTGAGAAATGCACTGATTTTTTCCATTTTCTTTCAGGTTCTCGCTGTCGGGTTTTTTATTTCACCTTTGTTTACTAATATAATTAACCCTTGGGCATTTCTCATCTCTATGATATTTGGATTATTTGTAGTACTTGTTGCTATAATATTATCTATCATAAGTAAATTGGAATTAAAGGAATTCAAAAGAATCAGTTTGCTGCTAAAATTAGGGGCTTTTTTAGGGTTAATCGCCTTCGTTTTTGCCAGTATTTAACAGAAATCCGTTATATTCAGCATAGAATGCCAAATCTATGTAAATAGGTATGAAAGGGGTGATTGATCTATGCCCTTCCAAAATCTTTTTATTTGTAATATTTGATATTAATATTAATTAAATTTGTAATTTTCTAATGCAGAATTAACAAAGTAATAATAATTACTAAATAATTTAAAAAAAAATGTCTCAAAATACTTCAGACAACAAATTAAACCCCGACCAAAATAAAATTCATGCGATAATTGCAAAATTGACTCAACCAGAGCTCATAAATATATGTATTATATTATCCTTCATAATATTCATTAGTGGGTTAGCAATAGCAACTTTGATAGCATTCTTTACGAGAGGGTTCAATATTTGGGAGAATTATATCTCTGATTTAGGATCCATCCGCTATACACCAACACCCTTCATCTTAGATATCATCGCAATAATCACATCCGTCTTGCTTGTACCGGTAAGTATATACTTCTCCTGGTCTCTTTATAAAGAGACTAAGACCGATGTGGAAGGAAAAAGCAAGGGTTTTTTCATATTTTTGAAAGTCTTCATCATAATCGGATTTATCTTCTTGCTTTCATCCTCAGTAGGGTTCTTTGGAATTGGAGTCTTCTCAGAGGATAGAACTACATCATTAGGACTTCATAATTTTTTCTCTTATATAGTATTTGGCTCCTTTGCATTCTCTTCAATGTTCAATGGAATTGTGCTTCTTTCACAAAATGAGAATTTTCAAGTAATGTACCCTCGTATAATCGGAGCTATAATGCTTTTTGTGAATGTCCCCATAAGCATTCTGTTTTTGGTACTTCCTCCTCTTTTACCGCGAGAGTTTTTGGAATGGATAATGTTGTTTTCCGTGTTTGCATGGATTATGCCCACCACCTTGATAATTAGAAAAAGTTTAAAGTTATAGATTAGACTCACCTTTAATCTAGAGTCTATTTAAAAGATCTATTTCCTTTTCTTTCTTTCAATTTCCTTTTAGTTCCTTTTATTTTTTTTATTTCCTTCTATTATCTTTTATTTTTCCCTCTTGAATTATTTATTACCTAGCAATTATTACTTAAGTTGAGACAGATGAAACTAACTGCTAAATTAAAAGGAAAACTCGAAAAGATTGAGTCCTTATTGAAAAATAAACGCGTTATAGTAGCATTTTCGGGAGGGATAGATAGCACATTACTAGCTTTTCTTTCGGATTTATATGCAAAAGAAACTTTATTAATTACTGCCTCATCTTCACTGTTTTCTGATGAAGATCTGCAAGATGCCGCTCAATTTTCTAAAACTCATAATATTTCACATAAAATTTTAGAGATAGATCCTTTAATGGTGCAAGAGTTCTGTGATAATCCGAAAGATCGTTGTTATATCTGTAAAAATGTAATCTTCTCGCAATTTGTAGATCTTCAAAGGGAGCTGGGATATGATATGATTATTGAAGGGTCAAACATCTCGGATTTGGGTGATTATCGTCCCGGGTATGAAGCCATCAAAGAATTAGGTGTAAAAACACCATATATTGAAGCAAGAATAAATAAAGAGAATATTATTAAATTGAGTAGATATTTTGATTTGGAAGCACAAGATAAACCTGCAAATGCGTGTTTCGCATCACGGATTACTTACGGAATTAGTATCAATGAAACCTTACTACAGAAAATAAAAGAGGCAGAAAACTTCCTTAAAACGCAATTTAAGACCGAGCAAGTAAGAGTACGTTTTCATGAGGATGACTTGGTGCGGATTGAATTTATTGAAAAGGATCTCTTTCGAATTTTGACCAAACCGAATATAAAATGTATTATTGAGAAATTTAAAAAAATAGGATTTAAATTTATAACAATTGACCTTGAAGGATATCGAAAGAGCGGCTTAATATTTATGGAGAAATAGTTATTTTATTCTATTGATTCCCCACAATAACTACATTCTTTGGCGTTAGAACTAATCATTTGACCACAATAAGGACATACTACCTCTTTTTTCTCTGGTGGAGGGGCTGAAGTTTGAGAAGATGCTCGATATACATTAGAATCATATCTACTTGGTGAGTAGTCAGCCATATCATCAATATGAATGTAGATAGAACTGAATATTGTTATAAAAATGCCCCCAGGAATCATAAAACCTCCAGCAGTCATGAGTCCCAAATTTGGGGCAAATGTTCCAAAACCCGGCATAGAATAGGGAGACATACTGAAAAAACTACCATAAAGAGTTGAAAATCCAATAATTAAAAAAGCGACACCCACACCTATTAATGCAATTCCAGTGCCTTGGATAAGCCTTTTTACAGATTTTTTCACAGCCATGTGTATTTCACTATCATCTTATTATTTTTTATTTGTTAATAGAATAGTACTATAACTCTATATTAATTGTATATATCTTTGTAGGTTTAAAACATTTTCAATAATCTTGTAGACTCTATTCCGTAATGTATGGAATTTAATTTTTTGTTTTCTAAGAATCCAATACAAGTATACAGAACTCTATTCTTGAAAGAAGTGAGTCAAATAAATACAGATAAAACTTCCTAATAAGAGAAGTCTATTGATTTTATCATCATAAACCTGTAAAAAATAGATATGATTCGGTTTAGTATATGAAAAATCCAATATAATATCTTGTAATTGAGTTATGTTTCCAAATTCACCTACAACGCGATCCGTGGAAAAGCTCTTAATTTTATAATTAGAACGTCTTGATTTAATGATACTGAACCAATTCTCGTTCGAGGGAGAAATAATATAGAAATTCTTAATCATGGGAGAAAACACCACTTTTTTGACATGGGCAATTTCATTATGACGTGAATCCTCGATTTTAAAAGTTGTTTTGAAAGATAAAAATGTGGGAGATACAGAAAGGATTAATTCCTCATTTGTATCGTATAATTCTGCGATAATTTTTAGAATTTTGTTCTTAATTGTAATCGTTCCTAGTCTTTCATTTTGCGAGCTATAGAGGTTGAAATTCTCTAAATTAAACAGATATAAGCTATGAGCATTTAGCTCCTCATAGACAGTTGGAAATGTTAACTGCGTTTCTGAAGGTATTTCTATCGCATTTCCACCTTTTATAATCCGTTGTCCACAATTCGGACAAAATGGAATCCCTGAGGGTATTTCTCTTCCACAATTTTTACATTTCATAACATATGCTTTTAAATTTATCCTAAACTACGTTCTTTTATTTCGAACTTATAAAAGAATTACTGACTAAAATCTTTTATTATTCTCGATTTCTAATCTGATGAATGATTTTTTTCCTTTTTTTGAGAGCTTTTAGGGCGGTCTCTTCTATTTTTTGTTCCATCTTCTCCCTATTAGTAGGGTCTTCTTCTCCTATTAATTGTTTGACTTTCGTATAGGCGGATTCCCTGAATTTTGGCAAAATGGTTTTAGATTCATTCTCTTCAAAAACCATGGAGATCTCTTTTGAATCATCTACGTATCCGATCTCTGCACAGCTAATGTTTTGTCGTGCCAAATCTTCGATTATTTTATGCGCAGCATTTTTGGAACAATAAATTAAGAGAGCATCCAGAGATACACCGAGATAATCCACGCCAACTCTTTCAAGCAGTTCAAATACTCTTGGATTGACTAATTGTCTGATCTTCTTCTCAAATACCGTGACTCCACAATTTGCCTCATAGTTTATCTCATATAAATCTCCTCGCAGACCTCCATTGGTCACATCACACATTGCATGAATTTCATCTTGATAAGTGGAGTTTAAAATAACTTCACAGGCATCCAAAAATTTTATATTCATTGTCTCTTCGACAACATCGTGATTCCCTGAGTAGATTGCTGTAGTGGAGATAGTACCGCCTCCAGCGCCTTCAGTCATTAGTATTTTATCTTTAGGCTGAATATTTCTTCGAGCAAATAAATTCTTACTTGCAACTCCAACCCCTCCAATACCCCCAACTAAACGGTTTCCAATCACCATATCCCCTCCGATTCGCAATGTAGAGCCCGCAGTAAGAGGGACCATCGCGAGCTCGCACACTGTAGAAATACCCGCCATAAAATCAAATAATTTTCCCACATCGCTATCATCACCTAAATGCACATCCACCATAATGGAAATGGGGCGTGCACCTTTGACGTACAAATCTCTCAGCGCCGCGCGGGTGACATGAAAACCACAAATGAAAGGAAAGTCGCTTAATCGGGAATGAATACCTTCCATTTTGGAGACAATAATAAGATCTTCTTCCTTTAATGCTGTTGTGAGCGTCTTAAAATCGCTTAGTCTTACAGCTCCCGCATCATCCAATGATTTTGGAGATAAATATACTTCTGCATCGGTCTCGCAGAACTCGCTAATTAATTTATGAACAAAAAAGTCTCCCGCACCTCGACAACCCACTCCTTGTTTGCCTATTGTAATTCGAGCCCTTTTAAAATCCAGCAGTTCTTTTATGAAAGGAGTGTTCACCTTCGCGAGATCACTTTTTTTACATTCTTCAAGGACACCTTTAGCGAGCTTAAATGCTAATTCTTTTTTGATATTCTTATAATCCAAATATTCCTGAACAAGACGCTCAATGATCTCTTCATCCGGCACTTCTTTCTTTAATAAATTTCTCGTGAGACCTTCCAGATCACTCATATTTTATCACATTGATAATAATTCATCATATTATTTTTTATAAAGCATAGAATCCATTTGAATTCTTATTATATAATACACATTTTCTGTTGAAACATTTCTTCCATCTACTTTGAGCTATGAATAGTCGTTTCCAAAAAGGAGTTAAGATTTATTTTTAAAAGGAGGAAAATAAATGGAACTTATAATTTGGATTATTATATCAGATAGATCTTCTATCTTAGCCATAGAATGAACTATTATCATTAAGAATTTAGGTAAGAATAAATATTAAATAGCCTAATGAATTACTTAAAATAGGAATAAATGCGAAGGTTGTATTTGAATACCTATTCATTATTTTTAGAGAGCATTTATAGAAACAGAGGAAAAGTATGACTCTAAACGCAGAAAGTAATATGGATGACCATTTTCAAAAAACAAGTTCTCTTTTATCGTGTTTGAGCGATTGCCCCCATAAAACCGATGTTGAAGTGGTATCAGTGAATGCTGGTTTAGGGGCGAAAAAACGACTCTGTGACCTCGGAATCGTTCCGGGAACAAAGATTACAAAGACACGTTCGGGAATCTTGAGAGGACCCGTCCAAGTCGATGTGAAAGGTTCAAAAATTGTACTGGGACGTGGATTGGCCGCAAAGGTTATAGTAAAATGTAATAATTCATAGTTTTATGTTTTTTGGATATGGTTTTCTCTCAATTTCACTTTTAATTTTTTATTACAATGAGAAAAAATTTAGTTTTAACACTTTCTAAATTATAATTTAATTAATGTAAATTACTGATTATTCTATTTTAAGGTATTTATTATTCAATATAATATTAAATTGAGATCTATTTGTTAGACTTTTAATTTTAAAACCCTCTATGCATAGTAATACCTTCATACTCTTATTTAAGATTAGATATTGCTGTTCAGATTCATTTATATTAATATTTTTTTCTTTTAATAATTAAAATCGTTTTAAGCTGCATTATATTTAGGTATAGCTAGATTTATAAATAATGATTAACTAAAAAAATTAAGAAATAAAAAAATTTTGGTTAAAATTAATGATTGAAAGTATCTTAAAGAATATACAAGGTAAGGATCAAAGAGGAAGCTCATTAATAAAATGTCTAACAGAATGCGAAAAAGATGAAATCATTTCTGTGATCAAAGTAGATACGGGAAAGAAAGCAAAACAGAGACTTTCGAACTTAGGGATAGTCCCGGGAGCCAAGTTGGTGAAGTGTAGATCTGCACCCCTAAAAGGTCCTCTAGAAGTCAAGATAAAGGGCTCTAGCTTAGTCCTGGGTCGAGGGATTGCATCCAAAATTTTTGTAAAATGTAGTGAAGAGCAATGCCAATATATATAATCATATAATTCCATTCATTAGGACAAATTATTAAATTATTAAATTATAAATTATTAAGCTAAAAGGTATTATAAAATTATATATTCTTGCTTAGTTGGGTTCTTGTTATATTTTTATCTTAAATAACGATTCAAAGCCTATTAGTGATAATTAAAATGAGACAGCGTCATAGAAAAGGGTATGTTCAAAAACATAACTTAGAGGATAAGCCATTAAAAGGGTCGAGTCAAGCAAATACAATAAATATTGCACTTGCGGGAAACCCCAATGTAGGTAAATCAGTAATTTTTAATCAGCTTACGGGTTTATCGCAGACCATCGGGAATTGGCCGGGGAAAACGGTTGAGCGAAAGGAGGGTCAATTAGAGTTTTTAGGTTTTCATTTTAACATTGTGGATCTTCCAGGAATCTATAGTTTATCTACTTATTCTTTAGAAGAGATAGTGAGCAGAGAGTACATTGTTTCTGAAGAAGTGGATGTAATCATCAATGTAATTGATGCTACGAACTTAGAAAGGAACCTTTTCTTCACATTTCAATTACTTGAATTAGAAGTTCCCGTAATTTTAGCAATTAACCAATGTGATATCTTAGATAAAAGAAATCGGAGTATAGATTTCAAGAGGATGGAAGAGATTTTTAAGCTTCCGGTAATTCCTTGTGTTGCAATTCATGGAAAAGGCGTTCATCAGCTATTAGAGGAAGCAATTGAATTATCAGTTTATCACCATCCACACCAACATTATTTAAAGAAAGGAAAACGAATGCATGAACACCTATCACATGCTCATCGAACCCAAGAGCTCTATACTAAGGAATGGACCATGCATTTAAGACCAAAAAAGTCCTTTCAATTTCCTGATCTTAGCTCCCTTTTAAAATTTGGAAAAGAAGTAGAGGGTAAGATTGAGTATCTTATAAGTGAAATTTCTCAATTTGAGTCCTATTTTTCTCAATTTAATTATCCCGGGAGATTCTTAGCGATAAAGTTATTGGAAGATGATAATGTGGTCAACTCCTTCTTTAAAAAAAATGAGAGCACCAGATATCTTCTCAATATTGCCGAAGATTTTAGGAAAGAATTAGAAGAGTTTCATGGTGAAGATATACATACCATAATCTCCTCAGAAATTTATAATAAAATTCATAAAATCATTCGTCTTGTATTAATTAGTGAGAAAAAGGAAGAAAGGAAAAAATCGCTTTCGGATAAATTAGATCAGATAACGACCCACCCTTTTTGGGGATATGTAATTCTGATTTTAATTCTAGTTGGTACCTATTTTTTTACCTTTGAAATTGGCAATCTTTTAGGAGGGTATTTGGAGGAGGTATATGGGATGTGGAGTGTTGAAATCTATGGAATGTATGGAGCAGATCCTTTATGGGTAAAATTATTGTGGGATGGAGTCGTCGGGGGAGTTTTTGGAGCTATTGGAGGTGTATTAGTCTATGTGATTCCTTTCTTTTTAATCATGGAGATTCTCCAAGATTCGGGCTATCTGCCTCGTGCTGCATTTTTACTGGATAAATTCATGCATTTTTTAGGTGTTCACGGAAAAACCATTATTCCAATGATCTTGGGGTTTGGATGCAATGTCCCAGCGTGTGCGGGATGTAGAATTATGGAAACACGTAGAGAGAAGAAGATATCAGTTGCCTTAACGTCTCTTATTCCTTGTTCTGCAGTTTTAACTGTGGTAATGGGATTGGTGGGAAGATTTTTAGGACCTATCTATGTGGGATTATTATTTCTGATTAATTTTGTAGTGATAATTATTTTCGGAAAAGTCTTGAATAAAACGATGCCGGGAAAGTGTACTGAGTTGATCATGGAGATGCATGAATATCGGGCGCCTAATACCAAGGTAATTTTAAAGCAGACTTGGAACAGAAGCAAGGAATTTATTTTCAAAGCAATGCCCATCATTATAATTCTTGGAATTGTATTGGAACTGCTTTTAATGTTTAATCTTCTAGAACCAATCAACTTGTTCCTCTCACCAATTACATTCATATTAGGACTTCCTCTGATTTGCGGGATTTTTTTAATCTATGGAATCATTCGTAAGGAATTAACACTTGTATTACTCCAAGATCTCGCCCAATCATTAGGTATGACGTTACCCATGCTCTTAACGCCTTTACAAATGTTTGTATTCAGCTTGGTAACGATGCTCTATATCCCTTGCTTTGCTACAATCATCATTATTGCCAGAGAAACAAACTGGAAGTATGCAATTAAAATTGCATTATTAGAAGTAGGAGTTGCAATAGTGATTGGAGCATTGGTATATTGGGGCGGGACTTTCCTCTTATCCCTTCTCTAATTTTCTCGTAATGTTTCTGAATTTCTATGTTCTTCTCTACATTTCACAAATTAATTACAGATTATTAAGATTAATATATTTAATTAATACAATATATGTTTTTGATACAAAACTGTGTGTTATATACGATCTTTATGTAATTCCTTAAATGGAATGTTCAGAAGGAATTAAAATTTAAGATTGAAGAATTAAGATTGAAGAATTAAGATTGAAGAATTAAGATTGAAGAATTAAGAATTAGATGAAGTTCTAAATTCATCTTTCAACAGAGAGATTAATTTGTTCTTTTCATCGGTATTTAAATTTTTACGTTTATTTCCTCTGGTATTATAAATATCAGGGGGAATATTCTCTCCAAATAACATCAATAATAAAATGATTGAATTTCTAACTTTTTGTTTATTTTGAGTTTTTTTCAGCACTTTCATAAGCTCTATATATGTTTGATGTTTCCATATCTCTACTTCTGATTGTTTATGAGGCGCTCTGTTGAAAAATTTCAATATCTCATCATAGAAATCCTTCTCAACTAACCCATTATTATTCATTCTTATCATCACTCATAGATAATTATTTTTTTTTCATATTTAAATTAAATGGAATCCAATTTATACTCTTATTACTAACAAGATAATTGTTTCTCTTAAAAAATGGCATAATAAATTATTAGAAATGCATTCTTATGTTTTCACAATTATAATGTGATACGAATAAAAGTATTTAAAATAAAATGTAAAAATCATCTAATGGGTTGAATAAAATGGAAAATCAAAAATATTTAGCGATTGTAATCTTGATTGGAGGGAAAAGTATCCGATTTGGATATGAGAAAGGGACGATTGAAATTTATAATAAACCTTTATTACTCTATCAAATTGAGACGTTAGCAAAATTTGATGAAGATATCTTTATATCCGCAAATTCAGAGGAGCAGGCTATAAAAGTACAAACAAAAATTGACTTTCCAAAAAAAGTAAACTTTATTGTGGACGAGAGAACCCAATCTCATTTGAAAGAGATATATACTCCTCTTTTGGGCATATATTCAGCTTTTAAAGAACTGAAAAGATTGGGTTTTCAAAAAGCCTTTACACTTTCAGGGGATGCCCCTCTCATTAAATCAGAAGTGATTAAATACATGATTCAACAAGCAAAAGGTTATGATTGTGTTATTCCTCGATGGGAAAATGATTTTTTAGAACCTTTGTTTGCAATTTATCCTGTAGATTCTACATATCACCGGGCAGAACAAATTGTTAAAGAGAAAAAACATTTTGGATTAAATAAACTCATCCAATCCGCATGGAAGATAAATTATCTTTCAGTAGAGAAGGAATTGAAACCTATGGATCCAAGTCTAACCTCATTAATTAATATTAATGGTCCAATTGACATCCAGAAAGTCAAAAATATCTTAAAAAAAGAAAATTAAGACTTGTAGCTTTTTTTATCTCTCACAATTTCTAAAACTTAATTCTTTTATGTTTATTTGCTTCTGTTCACATAAAGCTTTTCTTTACCAAAATCTTGCAATGGATTTTATTAATTAAAAGGAATAGTTTAACTATTTAAATAAGAGTTATTTAGTTTTTTTGAGGATTTTCGTAAAGGTTTTAAAACTATATGAATCTTTTTTATACATACTTCATACATCAAAGTGTAATTGAAAACAATCGTAAATATGGAGTAGAATAGTGTGAAGATACGAGTAACAACACCTTGTAGGATTCATCTCTCTCTGATTGACGAAAATGGGTATACTGGAAGAGTAGATGGGGGGATAGGATTAATGCTAGATCGCCCGAATGTTGTGTTTGAAGCATCTAATTCAGCAGAAGAGTTTAAAATAGAGGCTCATAGATATTATCGGGAATCAATTGACGTAATTAACGAGAAAGCCTCCAAAGTGTTCAAAGCATTCAAGATTGATAATAAGAATTTTCATTTCCATCTTAAGCAATACTATCCCTCGCATGTCGGTCTTGGATCTAAAACACAGCTAAGTCTTGCAATTGCCACATCCATTGCCAAATTAAAAAACTTAGATGTATCACACAAAACGTTAACAAAACTCGTGGAGCGAGGGGGTACATCAGGAATAGGATGGCGAGGCTTTGAAACGGGTGGTTTTATCTTAGATGGAGGACATGATTTTGGAAAGGGGAGAGAGAAAGAAACCTTTCTTCCTTCTTCTGCGGCAAATGCAGCAGATCCTGCACTTACCATCTTAAGATATAATATTCCAGAACATTGGAGGTTTGTACTGGTAATTCCAAGTGTAAAAAAAGGAGCGTATGGTGATGAGGAAGTATCCATATTTCAATCACATACCCCTATTCCGAGAAAAGAAGTAAACGAGGTTTCTCATCAAATTTTAATGAAAATAATTCCTGGAATTCTAAAAGGCGATTTAGGATGCTTCGGAGAGGGTTTGAGGAACATACAATCAATTGGCTTTAAAAAAATAGAGATCGAACTGCAGCATAACATCGTGAAGAATCTGCTTCAATTTATGAAGGATCATGGGGTAAAAGCTTATGGGATGAGCTCTTTTGGTCCCAGTGTTATAGGTATTACAGAATCTCAAAATGAGGCAAAAAAGTTGCTTCGTACTGTGAAAAATCATCTTAAGCATACGGGAGGGCACTTTTATCTATGCAAACCAAACAATACAGGAGCAAAATTTGAAATCCTCGATTAGAGTCAAAGAATCATGGATAATATAGATAAGATCTATTTTTCACCCGGTGTGACTAAAAGGGAAAGAGCCTGTTTTGAGGCGGGAATTAAACTCGGGGCTCTTTATCATATTTTATGTGGAATCCCCATCTCATCCGATGAAACGGTTCTTTCTTCTATCGAAAAAGGAATTGAAGCATCAATTTCATGTCAACCCTATGTGAAAAAGGTTGTTATAAAATTAAATAGGGAAAAAGTAGCCGGAGAGAAAACACATGAATATGATTATGATGAAATAACAGGTAAAATTATTCGTGCAGAATTAATACTTGAATTCTTTAATGTGAGAATATTTGCCAAAATAGATTGGGTGACTGAACTTAATTATCCTCTGATGTATGTTGAAAAAATTATAGAATTTTAATTGATTATTTTAATCTGCACTATAAATTGTCTTTTTTTCTATAAAAGCAGATCTACAAGAAAAATATCTAAAAAAGCTAAAGAGATAGCTCAGTATATGGGCAAGAAATTTGAAGATTATATTATCTTTCCTGTTGGCTCAAACATTAGCCAAGATGTTGTTTAGCCAAGAAATGGCTGGTATAGAGCCTTGCTTGAATATTATGCAGAAAGATTTACATATTTTGACTATATGATTAATCCAGATATCACGATTGAAGTGAATACGGATGAATCGAGCAAAAAAACCATATTTCAAATATTAAATATCACATATTTGAAGCTTTATGAACCTTTCTCGCTTCATATTGATCTGATTACAGGAGTTTTGGAATCTGTGTTCGAAAGAATAACGAAACAAAAAGTAATATGCAAGATAGTTAATATTCTCGAAGAAGAGGCAATTATATCCATTGAAATCCTAGAAGAATCAATTTAAATGGATATAATAAGGAGTCAATTACCCCGCCTTGAAAGGCGGGGCTTGTGGCTCAAATCCCCATCAATTCTCCTAAAGGCTTCTGGTTCATCATCGCCCACATCTAAGGGGCTAATTGACACATAGCCCGTGTCCTTCGGATATACCGAGGGACAACTGCCCGATCTCTGATAT